>NZ_JBHVDX010000228.1:0-16878 GCF_042802555.1 Streptomyces sp. NPDC057474
CCCGTCTGCCGTGGTTCGGTCGGACCCGTCTGCCGTGGTTCGGTCGGACCCGTCTGCCGTGGTTCGGTCGGACCCGTCTGCCGTGGTTCGGTCGGGCCGGTCCGCAGAGCCAGGTGGGCCGTCGTCGCCGCGAGCCAGACCGCCGTGAGGGCGGCGAGGAGGGTGGCGGCGAGGTAGGCGAGGGCGGTGGTGGGGCGGCCCTCCTCCATGAGCCGCTGGATGTCGACTGCGTACGTCGAGAACGTGGTGAAGCCACCGAGTACTCCGGTGCCGAAGAAGGGCCGGACCAGGCGATGGGCCGCCCATCTCTCCGTGATCGCGATCATGAAGAGGCCGATCACGAAGCAGCCGACGACGTTCACCCAGAACGTGGTCCAGGGGAAGCCGGCGGTCCCTGTGGGCCAGATCAGCGCCGCGCCGTAGCGGGCCGCCGCCCCGATGCCACCACCGATCGCGACGACCGCGACCACGGGGGCCTGGCCGTGCCAGGGGGCGGGCCGGGGTGGGTCGGCGACGGGGGCGTCGGGGGATTGCAGGGATTCGGACCCGCCGGAGGGTCGCAGGTGTTCAGACCTGCCGGAGGGTTGCAGGGATCCGCACCCGGAGGGGGATTGCGGGGGTTCGGCCCCGTCGGAGGAGGGAACTCTCAGGGGTTCGGGCCCGTCGGGGTGCGGGACTGGCATGGGCGTGCGTCTCCTACTCGCCGGGGCCCGGGCGTCCGCCGGGCGCGCTCCGTCGCAAGCAGGGACCGTTGTCGGCACCGGTGCCGCGGTTCGGGTACGGCGGGCCCCACCGCCGCGCCGCGAGCAGATCGCGGCCGGTCAACAGCGTAACGCGGCCGCCGTCCGCGCCGCACTCGGCCGGTGCGGAGCGTGGACCCGCGGCTGGGCTTCGCCGCACCGGACCGTGGCCAGGCCCAGCCAGGCTTAGCCTCTGACCGACTCCGGGATGTCTCAACCGGCCTTTCCCCGGCCCCCGAGGCCCGCCCGCCCTGGGCCTGGGCCGGCCCGACACCGCCTCCGCCTCAGCCCACCTTCTCCGGCAGCTCGCACACCGCGACCCCCCGCTCCCACAGGCTGCCCAGGATCAGCCGACCGTCGGCAACGCAGGCACTCGTGACCATGCGGAAGCGGGAACGGTGATCGACGAGGGTATGGACGACGTGGCCCTCGTCGTCGACCGCGACGATCCCGGCGAACCCGAGTGGCCGGAACGGTGCCCGTACCGCGACCCGGCTCGCGGCGCGGCGCACGGCCGGGTTGGCGCGGTGCAGGCGGTCGAGGGCGCCGATGCGCGGGCCGGCCAACGCCACCCACACCAGTCCGTCGGGGGCGCGCCACATGTTGTCGGGCGTGCCCGGCAGGTCCTCGACGAAGGGCTCGCTCGTGCCGGCCTTCACCCCGGTGAGGTGGACGCGGGTCAGCCGGCGCGCGCCGGTCTCCGCCAGCACGAGGAACGACTCGTCGGCGGAGGGGGCGAGGCCGTTGGCGAACTGGAGCCCCCTCAGGACGACTTCGGGCGATTTCTCCCCCGGGGCGAGACGCAACAGCCGCCCGGTCCCGGTGTGTTCGACGATGTCGCCGATCCACTGCTCCAGGGGGTAGCGGCGGCTGGAGACCGTGAAGTAGACCGTCCCGTCGGAAAGCGCGACGACATTGCTGCAGAACCGCAGCGGCTCGCCCTCGGCTTCGTCGGCGAGCACTCGCACGGTGCCGTCGTCGGTCGTGACCCGCAACAGCCCCCGCTCGGCGTCGCACACCAACAGGTCGCCGTCCGGCAGGAGTTCGAGACCCAGCGGCCTGCCGCCGGTGTCGGCGAGCGTCTCGACCCGGGCCCGCTCCGGCTCCGCCAGCCCGTCCACCCGCAGGACGCGTCCGTCCTCGACGCCGGTCAGCACCCGCCCGCGCCCGTCCACGATCACATCCTCGGGCCCGCGCCCGCCGATCCCGACGAACGCCCGTGGTACGAGTCCGGCACCTCGTGAGTCCGCCCTGCCCGCTGCGCCCGTCATGTCCGCCTCCCGGTCGTCCGCCCGATACCCGCGCCGGTCCATCCTGGCAGGGAGCCGGGCCGCCCCTCGTGACCTCGGGTTAAGTTGGCCGTCACCGACTAGGGAGACCGCCGTGCCCGCCCGCCCCAGCCTGCTGTACGTCACCGACCTCACCTACCCGGCCCGTGGGCGGCGCTACTGCGACGAGGACATCTTCCTCACCTCCAGGCTGCGCACGGACTTCGACCTCGCCCTGTGCAACCCGCTGGACGCGGCGGCCCTGATGGACGGCTTCGACGCGGTCGTGGTCCGCAACAGCGGGCCAGTCCTGCACTACCAGGAGGCGTACGACGCCTTCCGCGAGCGGGCGACGGCGCTCGGCACCCCCGTCTACAACCCGCTGACCGGCCGGGCCGACATGATCGGCAAGGAGTACCTGCTGGACCTCACCGAGGCCGGCTACCCGGTCATCCCCACCATCGACCGGCCCGAGGACCAGGGACGGCTGCCCGAGACCGTGTCATACGCGGTCAAGCCGAAGGCCGGCGCGGACTCCATCGGTCTGCGCTTCGTGACGGGCGCCGAACTGGCGGACCTGACCTGGGGTGACGTCCTGGTACAGCCACGCGTCGACTTCCACTACGAGGTGTCCTTCTACTACGTCGACGACACCTTCCAGTACGGCCTCCACGCGCCCGACCCCGACCGGCGCTGGGTTCTGGAGCCCTACGAGGCCTCGGAGGCCGACCTCGACTTCGCCCAACGTTTCATCGACTGGAACACCCTCGAGCACGGCGTTCAACGGGTGGACGCCTGCCGCACCCAGGACGGCGCCCTCCTGCTGGTCGAGCTGGAGGACCTCAACCCGTATCTCTCTCTGGACCGGGTGCCCGAGCCGGTCCAGGACGCCTTCGTCGCCGCCATGGTCGGCTCACTGCACAGCTTTTTGAACACTGTCGGCCGCTGAACAGCCGAAGGGGCCGCACGCCGGAACGTACGGCCCCCTTGGAACGCTAGCGGTGGCTGAACCACGCCATCGCCGGAAGCGCCCTGTCGTCATAGCCGAACAGCGCCTGGTTCTCCCAGCCGTTGCCGGAGGACGAGTCGGTCGGGTCCCAGCCGTTGCCGGTGCGCGCGGTCCAGGTCGACTCCCAGTAGAAGATTCCGAGGCCGCGGCCGTTCGGGACGGCCTCGACGATGCTCGCGACGTCCTTCATCCACCGGGTCTGACCGGCGGTCGTGGCCGGGTAGCCGGACACCAGCTCACTCGACAGGTCGATGATGTTCTCGTGCGAGTCCTCGCTGTCCAGCCGGAACGGGTAGGCCGTCTCGGCGAGGAACACCGGCTTGGAGTAGCGGGTGGCCGCGTCGTCCAACGTGGTCTGGAAGTCGGCGAGAGTGCCGTGCCAGTAGCCGTAGTACGACAGGCCGATGACGTCGAACTTCACGCCGTTCGAGACCGCGCTGTCGAACCACCAGCGGGTGCCCGACAGGTCACCGCCCTTGGCAAGGTGCAGCGCCACCTGGGTGGAGGAGTTGACCGCCTTGACCGCGTCGTAGCCGGAGTTGAGCAGACCGGCGAGCTGCGACCAGTTGGAGGTGGAGCCGGCGGACCACAGCATGCCGCCGTTGATCTCGTTGCCGACCTGGACCATGTCGGCGGTGGTGCCCTGCGACTTGAGGGCGTTGAGGACGTCGTAGGTGTGGTTGTAGACGTCCGTCTTCAGCTGGCTGTAGGAGTGGCCGGTCCAGGTGGACGGCACTGTCTGGGCGCCCGGATCGGCCCAGGTGTCCGAGTAGTGGAAGTCGACCAGCAGCTTCATGCCCTGCGCCTTGACGCGCTTGGCGGCGGCCAGCACGCGCGTCTTGTTGTTGTAGCCGTCGGCGGGGTTCACCCAGACCTTGACGCGCGCGTAGTTCTGCCCGGCGTTCTTGAGGATGGCGAGCGCGTCACCGGTGGTGCCGGAGCTGTTCTTGTAGACGCCGCCCTTGGCCTCGCTCTTGATGAGCGACGACACGTCGGAGCCCTTGACGGTCAGGCCCGTCGTACCGGACGCGAAGGTCAGGTCGTCGATGTTGATCCAGTTACCGGCGTTGGCGTCGGAGTTGACGCTGATCGTGCACTGGTTGTTCGTCACCGCGATCGAGGTGACGATCCGGATCCAGCCGCTGGAGGAGACCGGGATGTCGGTGCGCTGCTCGGCGCTGCCACAGTTCTTCAGCGCGAGGTACGCGGAGTTCTGGCCGCCGCCGGAGCGCACCCACGCGGTGAGCTTGTAGTTCCCGTTGGTCAGGCCGGACAGGTACTGGTAGGTCTCCACCTTGTAGGCCGAGGCCGAGTAGTGGGAGAGGCGGTAACTGCCGCCGTGGCCACCGGACTCGGTGAAGGAGGCGGAACTCTGCCCGGCCGCCGAGTACGTCGACCAGCCGGCCGGCGTCGCGGTCCCGGTGCCGTCGGACTCGAAGCCCCCGTTGGTGAGCGTGGAGGCGGCGGATGCCGAGCCGGCGGGCAGGGTGGTGAGCGCCAGGCCTGCGAACAGCGGTATCAGCAGGGCCCTGAGGGCGCGTCTCGCGTGGAACATCGTCGTCCCTTCGACAAGGACGGGGACCTTGGGTGAGCGGTGCTGGTGGCGGCGCCGCACCCGAAGGCCGTGGGCACGGCGCCGCCCTGACCGACCGGACGTCCCCAGAAATCCGGCCGGGGTCGGGGATGACCCGGGGCTGGGGGAACAGCCTCGGGCGGGTGCCCGGAGTCAGCGATCGACTCCGGGCGCATGGCCCGGAGTCGGTGTTCGGCTCCGGGCGAGTGACCCGGGGCTGGTGATCAGCCCCGGGCCGGGAGCGGCAGTCTTCACACATACGGCTCTGTGACTGGGCCGCCGCCCACATCCGGTGGTCAGGCGTCGAGGCGTACGACCCTGACGCCGCCGGCGGGTACGGCGAGGTGGCCCGCCGCGCGTTCGCCGGTGAGGAGTTCGGTGCCGTCGGTGTCGAGCGGCACCTTCGCGTCGAGCGCGGTGTGGTTGATCGCGAAGAGGAAGTCGCCCGACTCCCCCGCGCGGCGGACCACTTCGACGTCGCGCGGCAGGTCGGCGCGGGGCGCGATGCCCGCGTCGTCGGCGGCCCAGCCGAGCAGCGCGTCCAGGCCGTGCGCGTCCAGGCGGGTCGACACGTACCAGGCGGAGCCCTCGCCGAGCCGGTGCCGGGTGACGGCGGGCCGGTCGGCGGCGGGCCCGTCGGCGTACGTCCACACGGGCTCGGCGCCGCGCGGCACCACGAACTCCGTCCACACGTCACCGGTGAGTTCGGAGCCGTCGGGGCCGGTGATGCGGACGCTCTCCCCGCCGAGCAGCGGCGAGAACTCCTCGACGGTCAGGCCGAGCACGTCCCGCAGGGCGCCGGGGTACGGGCCCTCGTGGACGGCGTCGTGCTCGTCGACGATCCCGGAGAAGTAGGAGACGACGAGGGTGCCGCCGTTCTCGACGTACGCCTTGAGGTTGTTCCCCGCCGCTTCCGTCATCAGGTACAGCGCGGGGACGACGACAAGGGGATAGGCCGACAAGTCGGCTTCCGGGTGGGCGAAGTCGACCGTGAGGTGGCGGTCGTAGAGGGCCTCGTAGAAGGCGTCGGCGCGTTCGCGGGCCTCGTGGTCCTCGCTGGGACGCCAGGCGAGGTTCTGCGCCCACCAGGAGTGCCAGTCCCACAGGACGGCCACGTCGGCGACCGTCCGGCTGCCGCGGATCTGGCTGAGCGAGTCGAGGGAGGCGCCCAGTTCGACGACCTCGCGCCACACCCGGGAGTCGGTGCCGGCCTGCGGCAGCATCGCCGAGTGGAACTTCTCGGCGCCGCGCCGGGACTGCCGCCACTGGAAGAACATGGCGCCGTCGGAGCCACGGGCCACATGGGCGAGGGAGTTGCGGGCCATCTGCCCGGGGGCCTTGGCGGGGTTGCGGGTCTGCCAGTTGACGCCCGAGGTGGAGTGTTCCAGGAGCAGCCAGGGGGCGCCGCCGCCGACCGAGCGGGTGAGGTCGGCGGCCATCGCGAGGTTCACCTGGGTGCGGCGGCCGTCGGTGATCAGGTAGTGGTCGTTGGTGACGAGGTCGACCTCGCGGCCCCAGGCCCAGTAGTCGAGGGAGTCGCACTGGCTGAGCGCGGTCATGAAGTTGGTGGTGACCGGGATGCCGGGCGCCAGGCGGTGCAGGATGTCCCGCTCCATCACGAAGTTCTCGCGGATGGTCTCGTCGGCGAACCGCTTGTAGTCGAGGGCCTGGCCCGGGTTGCCGACCGTGGGGGCCACGCGCGGTGGGTTGATCTGCGCGAAGTCGGTGTAGTGCTGACCCCAGAAGGCGGTGCCCCAGGCCTCGTTGACCGCCTCGACCGTGCCGTACGTGCGCTCCAGCCAGCGGCGGAAGTGCGCGGCGCAGGAGTCGCAGTAGCAGGCGGAGACGGGGACGCCGTACTCGTTGTGCACGTGCCACAGGGCGAGCGCCGGGTGGCCGGCGTAGCGCTCGGCGAGCTGGGTGGTGATGTTCGCGGCGGCGGCCCGGTAGTCGGCGTTGCTGTGGCAGACGGCGCCGCGCGAGCCGAACTCGTAGCGGGTGCCGTCGGCAGCCACGGGCAGCGCCTCGGGGTGCTCGCGGTAGAACCACACGGGCGGGACGACGGTGGGGGTGCCGAGGTCGGCGCGGATGCCGTTCTCGTGCAGCAGGTCGAGCAGGCGGTCGAGCCAGGCGAAGTCGTACACCCCGCGCCCGGTCTCCAGCAGGGCCCAGGAGAAGATGCCGACACTCACCATCGTGACGCCGGCCTCGCGCATCAGCCGGACGTCCTCGTGCCAGACGGTTTCCGGCCACTGCTCGGGGTTGTAGTCCCCACCGAAGGCGAGCCTGGTGAGGCCCGTGGGGGTGGTCTCCGGCATGGATCTCTCCTGTTGAGTCGATCATTTGGGAACGTGCACACACAGCGGCGGGCGGTGCGAGCCCAACATAACCGCACAGCAACAACCATTGACAAGTGTCCGGGATGTTTCTCTACTGTGAACGCTCACAGAAGCATGGCACGGTCTTCGCAGCAGACGAGGACCCAGGTCAGGGGAGAAACATCCATGCCCAACATCACGAAGCACCGGCGCTTTGTGGCCACTGCCGTCGCCGTCACGCTCGGCGCCACCACACTTGCCGCCTGTGGCGGGTCCGACGACGACAGCGAGGACCGGTCGGGGCCGGCGAAGCTGACGTACTGGACCTGGACGCCGGGCATGGACAAGGTCGTGGACCTGTGGAACAAGGGTCCCGGCAAGGAGCAGCAGATCACCGTCACGGTGAAGAAGCAGGCGTCCGGCGACACCCTCGTCACCAAGATCCTCACCGCGCACAAGGCGGGCAAGGGCCCGGACCTGGTGCAGGCCGAGTACCAGGCGCTGCCGACGCTGGTCAGCAATGACGCGGTCGCCGACATAGCGAGCGAGGCGGGCGACGCGAAGGGCAAGTTCGCCGACGGTGTGTGGCAGCAGACCACGCTGGGCTCGGACGCCGTCTACGCGATCCCGCAGGACATCGGGCCGATGATGTTCTACTACCGCGAGGACCTCTTCAAGAAGTACGACCTCACGGTTCCCAAGACCTGGGACGAGTTCGCCGAGACCGCGCGGAAACTCAAGAAGGAGGACGCGGACGTCGACCTCACGACCTTCTCCGCGAACGACTCCGGTCTCTTCGCCGGTCTCGCCCAGCAGGCGGGCGCCGAGTGGTGGACCACCGAGGGCCAGCAGTGGAAGGTCGGCATCGACGACGCGGCGACGCAGCGGGTCGCCGACTTCTGGGGCGGCCTGGTCAAGGAGGGCGCCGTCGACAACCAGCCGATGTACACCCCGGCCTGGAACAAGGCGCTCAACACCGGCAAGCAGATCGCGTGGGTCAGCGCCGTGTGGGCGCCGGGCACGCTGACCACCGCCGCGCCGGACACCCAGGGCAAGTGGAAGGTGGCGCCGCTGCCGCAGTGGTCGTCGTCCGAGAACACCACCGGCAGCTGGGGCGGCTCCTCGACCGCCGTCACCACGGACTCGAAGAACAAGGGCGCCGCCGCGAAGTTCGCCACCTGGCTGAACACGGACCCCGACGCGTTGACCGCGCTGGCGAAGGAGGGCGGCATCTACCCGGCCGCCACCACCGCGCAGACCAGTGACGCGTTCGCCGAGCCGCCGGCCTTCTTCTCCAACCAGGCGGACTTCTACACCACGGCCTCCGAGATCGCGAAGACCACGGCGCCCTCCGCGTGGGGCCCGAACGTGAACGTCGCGTACACCACCTTCAAGGACGCGTTCGGCGCCGCCGCCAAGAACAAGTCGGACTTCGGTGCCGCCCTGAAGACGATGCAGGACGACACGGTCGCCGACATGAAGAAGCAGGGCTTCGAGGTCGCGGAGTGACCAGCGCACGCCGGAGGTCGTACGGGGTCAAGGGGGCCCCGTACGCCTTCCTCCTCCCCGCGACGATCCTCTTCGCCCTCTTCTTCGCGCTCCCGATCGGCTACGCGGTCTGGCTCAGCCTGCACAAGGTGCAGGTCAAGGGCCTGGGCCTCGGCTCAGGAGCGCGGCAGGAGGTGTGGGCGGGCGTCGAGAACTACACGGACGCGCTGACCGACTCCGAGCTGCTGGACGGCGCGCTGCGCGTGCTCGGCTACGGCGCGATCGTGGTCCCGGTGATGCTCGGTCTGGCGCTGGTCTTCGCACTGATGCTGGACAGCGACAAGATGAAGCTGGCCCCCTTCACCCGGCTGGCGATCTTCCTGCCGTACGCCGTCCCGGGCGTCGTGGCGGCCCTGCTCTGGGGATTCCTCTACCTCCCGGACGTCAGCCCCTTCTACTTCGTCCTGGAGAGGCTGGGGCTCCCGCAGCCGGACCTGCTGGACGGCGGCGGCCTGTACGCGGCGCTGTCGAACATCGCGATCTGGGGCGGCACCGGCTTCAACATGATCGTCATCTACACCTCGCTGCAGGCGATCCCCGCCGAGGTGCACGAGGCGGCGAAGCTGGACGGCGCGACGCCGCTGCAGATCGCCCTGAGGATCAAGATCCCGATGGTCGCGCCCTCGCTGGTGCTGACCTTCTTCTTCTCGATCATCGCCACGCTCCAGGTGTTCAGCGAACCGACCACCCTCAAGCCCCTCACCAACTCCGTGTCTACGACGTGGAGTCCGCTGATGAAGGTGTACCGGGACGCGTTCGGCGAGGGCGACATCTACTCGGCTGCCGCCGGTGCGGTGATCATCGCCGTGGCCACGCTGGTCCTGTCCTTCGGCTTCCTGAGGGCCGCGAACTCACGGAACAAGCGGGACGACAGTCAAGGAGCCGTACGATGAGTTCTCTTGCCGTCCGCAAGACCGCCCCGGCGGCAGGCGCCACACCCAACGCCGCCCAGGGACCGCCGCTGCGCCGCCGGATCGCCCTCGTCCCGACGCTCACCCTGCTGCTGGGCGCGATCTACTGTCTGCTCCCCGTCGCCTGGGTGCTGATCGCGGCCACCAAGTCGGGCAGCGAACTGTTCTCCACGTTCACGTTCCTGCCGGGCAGTGGCTTCGCGGACAACCTGTCCGACCTGAACGCCTACCGCGACGGCATCTACTGGCAGTGGATGGGCAACTCCGCCCTCTACGCCGGCCTCGGCGCCCTCCTGTCGACGGCCGTCTCCGCGGTCAGCGGCTACGCGCTGGCCATCTACCGCTTCAAGGGCCGCGAGGCCGTCTTCAACGTCCTGATGGCGGGCGTGCTGATGCCGCCGGTGATCCTCGCGATCCCGCAGTACCTGCTGATGGCGAAGGCGGACCTGGCGGACAGCTACTGGTCGGTACTGCTGCCGCTGATCCTCTCCCCGTACGGCGTGTACCTGTCCCGGATCTACGCCGCTGCCGCCGTCCCGGCCGACGTGGTCGAGGCCGGCCGGATGGACGGGGCGAGCGAGTGGCGGATCTTCACCCGGATCGCGCTGCCGATGATGGTGCCGGGTCTGGTGACGGTCTTCCTGTTCCAGTTCGTGGCCGTCTGGAACAACTTTCTGCTGCCGTACATCATGCTCAGCGACGACGAGAAGTTCCCGATCACCCTGGGCCTGTTCACGCTCCTCGAACAGGGCGCGAACACCCCGGCGCTCTACACCCTGGTGATCACGGGTGCGCTGCTCGCGGTGATCCCGCTGATCGCGCTCTTCCTGGTCATCCAGCGGTTCTGGAGCCTCGACCTGCTCTCCGGGGCCGTAAAGTCATGACCATGAGCAACACGGGGGGCAGGCGCAAGCCGCCGACCATTCACGACGTGGCGCGCGAGGCTGGAGTCTCCAGGGGAACGGTCTCACGCGTGCTCAACGGCGGTCACTACGTCAGCCCGACGGCCGCCGAGGCGGTCAACGCCGCGATCCGCAGGACGGGTTATGTCGTGAACCGGCACGCCCGCTCGCTGATCACGGGACGCTCCGACTCGATCGGCTTCCTGCTGACGGAACCGCAGGAGAAGCTGTTCGAGGACCCCAACTTCAACGTCCTGCTGCGCGGTTGCACGCAGGCGCTGGCCGCGCACGACATCCCCCTGCTGCTCATGGTGGCCGGCACGGAGGACGAGCGGCGGCGGATCACGCGGTACATCACGGCGGGCCACGTCGACGGGGTGCTGCTGGTGTCCAGCCACTCCGGGAACCCGGTCGCCCAGGAACTCCGCGAGGCGGGGATTCCCCTCGTCCAGTGCGGCAAGCCCATGGCGCCCGGCTCCAAGGTGAGTTACGTGGCCGCCGACGACCGGGACGGCGCCCGTGACATGGTGCGCCATCTGCTGTCGCTGGGCCGTCGCCGCATCGGCGTCGTGACCGGCCCGCTGGACACCCCCGGCGGTGTGGACCGGCTCGCCGGCTACAAGGAGGTGCTCGGGGAGGCGGGCGTCGAGATCGAGGAACGGCTCATCGTCTCCGGCGACTACAGCCGGGCCGGCGGCGAGGCGGGCACCGAACGTCTGCTGGCGCAGGCACCCGACATGGACGCCGTGTTCGTGGCCTCCGACCTGATGGCGCAGGGCGCCCTGGCGGCGCTGCGCCGGGCGGGCCGCCGGGTCCCCGAGGACGTGTCCGTGGGCGGCTTCGACGACTCGGCCGCGGCGACGGAGGCCGTTCCCGCCCTCACGACGATCCGCCAGCCCTACGACCGCATCAGCAACGAGATGGTGCGGGTCCTGCTGGCCCAGATCGGCGGCGAGGACCCGGCGGCGGTGATCCTGCCGACGGAGTTGGTGCGGCGGGAGTCGACCTGACCCGCCACCCGGCATGACCGTCGGCCGGTCCGCCCAAGTGAAACAGCTCGGCCAAGGGCGGCATCGAACGGCTTCGGCGTAATGGCACACGGCGATCGGTCATCACCAGAACGGTCGTCCGAGGTTTGCGTCACAACCGGGGTCGGAGCGCCGCGCGGGGGTACTCGGCGGGCGCCGGCCCCGGTTTCGGTTGGACACTGGAGTGCGGCCGGTGTGTGCCGGTGGACGAGACCAGGACGCGACTGCCATGAACAGCGACACGAAACCCAGGGGCGCGACGAACGTCGTGTCCACACATTCCGTGTTCGGGGCCCCCTGCTGGGTGAGCCTCACCAGCCGGGACCTGCCGGCCACGGAGAACTTCTACGCGGCCGTGCTGGGCTGGCGATGGCGCACGGCCAAGCTCGGCGATCACTTCCGGATCGCGTTGGCGGACGGTGTGCCGGTCGCCGGGATCGCCGGGGTGGCGACCCTGTGGCAGATGGCGGTCGCGTGGACCCCCTACTTCGCCGTGTCCGACGCGGACGCGGCGGCGTCCCGGGCCAGGGAGCGCGGCGGCACGGTCGCGGTCGGCCCCCTCTCCTTCCCGCCCGGACGGGCCGCCCTGCTGGCGGACCGGCATGGGGCCACTTTCGGAATCTGGGAGGGCGAACTGTTCACGGACTGGGAGACCTGGCGCCGAGCCGCCCCGGCCTTCGTCAGGCTCCACACCCGGGACGCCTTCGACGCAGCCATCTTCTACGGCGAGGTCCTGGAGTGGGCCTCCGAGAAGCCCGGCTGTTGCGAAGTCCACTACGAGGCGAACGAGGTCGTCCTCCGCAGCCAGGGCCGGGTCATGGCCCGGATCACCTCCGGGGCACTGGAGGCTGCACCCGACCCCACGATCCGGCCCCACTGGCAGATCCACTTCTCGGTCTCCGACGTGGCGGCCCGCGTCGAGGCCGCGCAGCACCACGGCGGAACCGTCCTCGTACAGGGCGCGGACGAGGCGGTGCTGCGCGATCCGGACGGCGCCCAGTTCACGATCACCTCACGCCGCGAGCGCTGACCACCACGACGACTACCGGGCGGCAGGCTGCCGTACGGACGAGTAGAGGTACTGCTTCGCCCCCAGCGGCTGGTCCGCGACGTGCCCGCGCCACAACAGCAGACCGTGACGCCGCTCCCAGCGAGCGGCGTACGCCCCCCTGACGACCCTGTCCGGCACGGGCACCAACGGCCAGTAGGCGACCAGAGGCTCCCACGCCAGGGCGATGACCAGGCACGTGACCACAGTGAAGCCGACGAAACCCACGTCGAAACTGCGGCGGAGGGAATCCTGCGGCGTGGGCAGTACCGAGTCCGGATCCGCCAGGGGAAGCGCGGCCTCGTAGTCGCGTATCTCACCGCCCAGCCGGCGGACGGTGCAGGACAGCAGTCCGAACACCGCCAGGAACGCCATGAGCGGCACGCCCACCTGCCAGAAGCCGGCCGACGGCTTCGACAGATCGCGCAACACGAGTACGGCAGGCACGGTCACGGCCATGGCGGCCGCCGCCTCGGCGACCGTGATCAGCTGGTGGTGGACATATCTGACCACGACTCTCCCCCTCGGTACCCGCCTCCCCCGGGCCGGGTGCCGGGCCCACTATGCACACGCTTTCGGCCACGACAAACGGCCTCCCCGGGGTGCACCCGTACTGTCGGCCGACGTTCGCCTCCCGTTCACACGGCCCGGGAGGGCCGGGACAGCAACACCAGGCCACGGGCTTCGACGAGGACCTCCGCGCCCGCCTTGTGCTCGGACTCGTCCGGGACACCGTCCGGCTCCGCGGCCGTGTCGATGAGGGTCGTCCAGCGCTCGCCGTACGCGGTGCCGGGCAGACGGAAGACCATCGGCTCCCAGTGGCTGTTCAGCAGCAGCAGGAAGGAGTCGTCGACGACCGGGCCGCCGTAGGCGTCGGGTTCGGCGATGGCGTCGCCGTTGAGGAAGACGGCCACGGAGTGGGCGTCGGAGCGCTCCCAGGCGGCGTCGGTCATCTCCTCGGCGTCGGGCAGCAGCCAGACCAGGTCGGGGAGCGGCTGGTCCGCGCGGGTCGGCGTGTCGCCGCGGAAGAAGCGGCGGCGGCGCAGCACGGGGTGGGCGGCGCGCAGGGCGATGAGGTCGCGGGTGAACGCCAGCAGCGCGCGTCGTTCGTCGTCCAGCCGCCAGTCGAGCCACGACACCTCGCTGTCCTGGCAGTAGGCGTTGTTGTTGCCGCGCTGGGTGCGGCCCGACTCGTCTCCGTGGCAGAGCATGGGGATGCCCTGGGACAACAGCAGCGTGGCCAGGAGGTTGCGCTGCTGGCGGGCGCGGAGCGCACGGACGCGCGGGTCCCTGGTGGGGCCTTCCGCTCCGCAGTTCCAGGAACGGTTGACGCTCTCGCCGTCCCGGTTGCCCTCGCCGTTGGCCTCGTTGTGCTTGTCGTTGTAGGAGACCAGGTCGCGCAGGGTGAAACCGTCGTGCGCGGTGACGAAGTTGACGCTCGCGCGCGGGCGGCGCCGACTGTGTTCGTACAGGTCGGAGGAGCCGGTCAGCCGGGAGGCGAACTCGCCGAGTGTGTGCGGGCGGCCGCGCCAGAAGTCACGTACGGCGTCCCGGTACTTGCCGTTCCACTCCGACCACAGCGGCGGGAAGTTGCCCACCTGGTAGCCGCCCTCGCCCACGTCCCACGGTTCCGCGATGAGCTTGACCCGGCTGATCACGGGGTCCTGCTGGATCAGGTCGAAGAACGCCGAGAGCCGGTCCACCTCGTGGAACTGCCGGGCCAGCGTGGCCGCCAGGTCGAAGCGGAAGCCGTCGACATGCATCTCGGTGACCCAGTACCGCAGCGAGTCCATGATCAGTTGGAGGACGTACGGGTGCCTCATCAGCAGGCTGTTGCCGGTGCCTGTGGTGTCGTAGTAGTGGCCCCAGTCACCGTCCACCAGACGGTAGTACGAGGTGTTGTCGATGCCCCGGAAGGAGAGGGTGGGGCCCTTCTCGTTGCCCTCGGCGGTGTGGTTGTAGACCACGTCGAGGATCACTTCGAGGCCGGCCGCGTGCAGCGCCTTGACCATCGCCTTGAACTCTGTGACCTGTTGGCCGCGGGTGCCGTGGGCGGCGTAGGCGTTGTGCGGCGCGAAGAAGCCGATGGTGTTGTAGCCCCAGTAGTTGGCCAGGCCCCGGTCCTGGAGGACGCCGTCCTGCACGAACTGGTGGACCGGCATCAGCTCGATCGCGGTCACCCCCAGCGAGGTGAGGTGCTCGACGACGGCGGGGTGGGCCAACCCCGCGTAGGTGCCCCGCAGTTCGGCGGGCACGTCGGGGTGGGTGCGGGTGAGACCGCGGACGTGCGCCTCGTAGATGACCGTGTCGGCGTACGGCCGCCGGGGCGGGCGGTCGTCCCCCCAGTCGAAGAACGGGTCGGTGACCACGCCGAGCATGGTGTGCCCGGCGCTGTCGGCGCCCGGTTCGCAGAGGGAGGGGTGGTTGTCCACCTGCCCGTCCACGGCCCTGGTGTACGGGTCCAGCAGAAGCTTCGCCGAATCGCAGCGGTGGCCGACGGCGGGGTCCCAGGGGCCGTGCACGCGGTAGCCGTAGCGCTGCCCCGGTCCGACGCCGGGGAGGTGCCCGTGCCAGACGAAGCCGTCGACCTCGGTGAGCGGGACGGAGCGGTGGGCGCCGTCGTCGTCCACGAGGACCAGGTCGACGCGTTCGGCGACCTCGCTGAACAGCGCGAAGTTGGTGCCGGTGCCGCCGAAGGACGCGCCCAGCGGGTAGGGGTGCCCGCTCCACACGGGCGCCCCTTTCCTGTTCGGCCGCACGGTCACCGCGCGGCTTCGCATGCGTCCGGCGCCTCGCCGCCGGGCGAACCGACGAGTACGGCGACGGGCATCTCGCGGGGCACCTGGAGCACTTCGCGCAGAGCAGGTTCGGGCACCGTCGGCACCAGGGGCACGCTCTGGTCGACCGGCGCCCGCTGGGTGAACCAGATGACCGTGCTGCCGGTGGCGGTCGAGCAACAGCCCCAGCCGTCGCTCAGCGCGGCGATACGGGTCAGGCAGGGGCGCAACTCCCGGTCCGGGCGCATCTCACGGTCGTTCGCACCCACCGCCGCGATGAGGTGCTGACCGTTCCACCACATCTCGATCGAGGTGTTCTTGTCCGTCGCGTGCTCCTCGATCGCGTGCAGGAGCAGTTCGGCGCTGTGGCAGACGGGCCCGACGAGGGTCTCCAAATCCCAGAACCGGAGGTGAGCGGACAGGATGCGCCTGACCTGTCCGACCCGTTCCGGAGTGACTTCCACGTCGAGGTGGTAGTAGCGAGGCACTGCGGTCTTCATCGTCGTTGGCTCCTCACCGGCGAAGCTCCCGCCCGAGCACGAGGCGTGAGCACCGATCACTTCTGAGTCAGCTCCAGAGTGGGAGGGCTACGCCATTCGTGCAACACGAGCGACTCCCGAGGTAGTTGAAGAACCAACAAGACGCCCGGTGGTTACCTGTGCACCATGAGTGAAGGCATCGGCTCCGTGAAGCTTCGATGCCCCTCCGCGCACGACCTCCCCCGGGAAGCGTGCTCCGCCGAGAGTGCCGGGAGGAACAGCACATGCTGCTGCCCGCCAAGAACGAGGTGGCCAGACATCTGCGGCGCTACCGCACCTGGGAACGCGTGATGCTCGCGTCCCCGTCCGACCGCGCGGCCCGGGACAACTTCGAGGACTCGGGCTACACGCTGTGTGTGCTGATGGGCAAGCGCTGCGCCCGTGAGGCCGTGACGGCCGCCGAGCGCTACCTCCAGACCAGCCTGCCCACCTACCTCCAGGAACAGACCGGCCACCTCAAGCAGGAGCAGACCGGCAAGACCCGCAAGGACCAGGCCCGCAAGGACCAGACCGGCAAGACCCGTTCCGCTCGACGTGGTCCGCAGTCCGGACGGCGTTTCACGGCAGGGCGGTAGGGACCCGTTCAGTATCCGTTCGGCCCAGCGCCGATCCACGAGCACGGCGGAGGTGACACCCCATGAGCCCGATCCCGGCCCCGGCCGTCGGCCGCGTCCCCGTCAGGGACGTCCGCCCGCTCGTCGAGTGCGGCAGGCGCCCCGCGAAGGCGGTGGTCGGCGAGACCTTCGAGGTCACCGCGACGCTCTTCCGGGAGGGGCACGGCGTGGTGGCCGCCAATGTCGTGCTCAAGGACCCGGAGGGCCGCCCGGCCCCGTGGACCCCGATGCGCGAACTCGCCCCCGGCACCGACCGCTGGGGCGCCTGCGTCACCCCCACCGCCGTCGGCCGATGGACGTACCGCGTGGAGGCCTGGAGCGACCCGATCGCCACCTGGCGCCACACCGCCCGCATCAAGATCCCGGCCGGCGTCGACCCCGGACTCGTCCTGGAGGAGGGCGCCGAACTGTACGCGCGCGCCGCCGCCGGCGTACCGGAGGGGGGCGGGCACACCGCCCTGCTGACCGCCGTCGGAAAACTCCGCGACGACACCCTTCCGGTCGCCGACCGTCTGGCGGCGGCGTTGGCGCCGGAGGTGGACGAGGTCCTGACCCGCCACCCCCTGCGCGAACTGGTCACCTCCAGCGAACCGTTGCCGCTGC
>NZ_JBHVDX010000229.1:0-16774 GCF_042802555.1 Streptomyces sp. NPDC057474
GAACCGCGCGGCAAGCCCCCGCTCAGCCGCAGACGACGAACGCGCCCAGCGGTCACTGGTCCGACGAGAAGCGGAGCGCCCCCGTGGGGATCTGGGCGTCGCACCAGACTCGGACGCCGGCGCGGAGTTCGTTGTCGGCGCCGATGATCGCACCGTCGCCGACGACGGTGCCGGTGAGGATGGAGCGTTCACCGATGCGGGCGCGGGCGCCGATGAGGGAGTCGGTGATCACCGCGCCGGGTTCCACCACCGCGCCGGCCAGGACCGTGCTGCCGAAGACGTGGGCGCCCTCGCCGACGAACGCGCCCTCGCCCACCACCGTGCCGCCGGTCAGCTTGGCGTCGCCCGCGACTCGGGCGGTGGGGAGGACGAGACGGTCGCCGCAGCGGCCGGGGACGGCGGGGGACGGGGCGCGGCCCAGGACGAGGTCCGCCGAGCCGCGGACGAAGGCCGCGGGGGTGCCCAGGTCCAGCCAGTACGTGGAGTCGACCATGCCCTGCAGATGGGCGCCTGCGGCAAGGAGGCCCGGAAACGTTTCTCGTTCCACCGATACCGGGCGGCCTGCCGGGATCGTGTCGATGACCGAGCGGCGGAAGACGTACGCCCCCGCGTTGATCTGGTCGGTGACGATCTCCTCGGGCGTCTGGGGCTTCTCCAGGAAGGCCAGGACGCGGCCCGTCCCGTCGGTGGGGACGAGGCCGTAGGCGCGCGGGTCGGTCACCTGGGTCAGGTGGAGGGAGACGTCCGCGCCGGTCGACCCGTGGGTGGCGACCAGGCGGCGGATGTCCAGGCCGGTGAGGATGTCGCCGTTGAAGACGAGGACCGGGTCCTCGGGGCCGGAGTGGAGGTGCGAGGCGGCGTTGCGGATCGCGCCGCCCGTGCCGAGCGGCTCTTCCTCCGTGACGTACTCGAGGTGGATGCCGAGGGCGGAGCCGTCGCCGAAGTGGGGTTCGAAGACCTCGGCCAGATAGGAGGTGGCGAGAACTATGTGGTCGACTCCCGCCGCCTTGGCTCTCGCCAACTGGTGGGTGAGGAAAGGGACTCCGGCCGCCGGGACCATGGGCTTCGGAGTGTGCACCGTGAGCGGACGCAGCCGGGTGCCTCTGCCGCCGACCAGGAGGATCGCTTCTGTCACCTGTCGTCTCTGCTTCCTGCCGGGACCGGCCGAACTGTCATTCGACCGGCCAGTGTATGCAGACCGTTCCGTGGCGCCTTCGTGGCCGTGCGGATGGCCGTTGACGTGCGGCGAGGCACGTCAACGGTGGTGTCCGTCGAGGGCACGGCGGGCGTGCCCTCGGCCTGTGCTGCGGGTTGTGTCTGGCGTGACATCCAGCCGGTTACTGGTTTCTGGCCGGGGCTCGCACCCCGGTTCCCCCCATCACCCTGTCGCCGCGCTATCGGCCTTGATAACGGGCGGCCTCCGTGCGTGCCGCGCCGAGCTTTCCGTAAAGGCGCCCCCCCGGGCACTCGGTCGCGAACCCGTCCCGGTGGCCGGAGATCACGTGCAGTCGCACCTTCTTACCTTTTGGGTAGAGATTGCCACCACCCGAAGTGAGGTATGTCTTGCCATTCGGGTTCGCCCCGTAAAGACCGAGTTTCCAGGCTGTTAGTTGCGCGATCCCCTTGACCGCCACCGCGGGCGGCTTGGTGGTGCCGTAACTGCCGAGGACCGCGATGCCCATGCTGTTCGTGTTGAAACCGAGGGTGTGGGCACCCATGACGGCCTTCGCGACACCACCCGCGCGGCCTTCGTAGATGTTTCCGCACTTGTCGACGAGGAAGTTGTAGCCGATGTCGCGCCAGCCGCTGCTCACCACGTGGTAGCGGTAGATACTGCGGATGACGGAAGGTGCCTGCGCACACTTGTAGTTGTTGCCCGACGCCGTGTGGTGCACGAAGGCCGCACTGACCCGCTTGGTGTAGCGGAAGTCGCGCTCGCGCAGCTTCTCGTCGGCCCCCCAGCCGGCCCGCGTGACGATGCGCGGACGCGGTCCGATGTACGGCTTCACCCCGGGCGCCAGGTTCGCCAGCCGCTCTTCCGTCTCCTTGCGCGACAGCGCCGGGATCGTGGTGGAGCCGAGCGGCGCGAGGTCGGCGTTGACGGCGGAGGCGGCGGCCGACTCGACGGTCAGCGCGCCCAGCCGCGGGGTGTCCACGGGAGACCCGACGGGTGGGGGTTCGGCGGCGTGCACGGCGCCCGTACCGGCGCCCGGTCCCGCCGCGCCCTCCGGGGCGCCGGAGCCGGGGTCGACCAGCTCCAGACGTAGGCCGTCCGGGAGCATCTGGACGCCTGGAGCGGTCGTACGACCCTGGTACTCGGTGCGCACGCGCACCTCGACCCCGTCCGAGTCTCCGACCCACAGCGGGGCGGTGGAGCCACGCACGCGGCCCGAGAAGCGTTCGGCGGTGTCCGGGTCGGCCGCGTGCTCGTGGTTGTGCGTCTCGATGTCCTGCCAGCCGGACCAGCGGGCAGTGCTCGTCGCACGCGTACGGACCTGGACGTGGCCCTGGAGTTCGGCGTCCGGGTCGTCCCAGACGACGCCGACCAGCGAGAACGACCGTACGTCCCGTTTCCCGAGGCCTTGCTCGGGAGCGGCCGGGCCGAAATTCCGGTCCGCTCCGAGAGGGACGAGGGGGAGCGACTGGGTGCTGCCGGACGCGGGCGCGAGCGCGAGCGGGCTGGAGGGGGCCGAGGTCCGCGCCGGGGCCAGGGTTGCGGTGGAGGACGAGTCCGTCGGGGTCGCCGCGGATGCCGTCGCCGGGAGTGCCGCCGGGAGGGCGAGTGCCGCCGCGCAGGTGACGCCGATCGAGGACGCGAGGAATCGTGATCTACGCATGTGGCCGATCCTGGACATAGTCATACATATCTGTCCATCGCGGAATTGACGGGCCGTCGGCTCCGCTCCGCCGAACCGGTGGCGTTTCCGGTCCGCCCGGGGACCGCGGGCGCAATGGTCCCCGCGTACGCTTATGCGGGTGAACGCCACCGACCGCACCCCTGCCGACCTGCTGCGATCCGCGCTGGCCGCGGATCCCGCGCGCCCCCTGGTGACCTTCTACGACGACGCCACGGGCGAGCGGGTCGAATTGTCCGTGGCCACCTTCGCCAATTGGGTGGCCAAGACCGCGAACCTTCTTCAGGGCGAGTTGTCGGCGGAGCCGGGTGACCGGGTCGCGCTGCTGCTGCCTGCGCACTGGCAGACGGCGGTGTGGCTGCTGGCGTGTTCGTCGGTGGGGGTGGTCGCCGATGTCGCCGGGGATCCGGGGGCGGCCGACATCGTGGTGAGCGGGCCGGACACGCTGGACGCGGCTCGGGCGTGCTCCGGGGAGCGGGTCGCTCTCGCGTTGCGGCCGCTCGGAGGGCGGTTTCCGCAGGTCCCTTCGGGGTTCGCCGACTACGCCGTCGAGGTGCCGTCGCAGGGGGATCGGTTCGTGGCGTACGCGCCGGTGGACCCCGAGGAGACGGCGTTGGCCGTGGCCGGGCGGGAGTTCAGCGGGGCGGAGGTCGTGGAGCGGGCTCGGGCGGAGGCCTCCGGCCTGGGGCTGACCGGGCCCGGCTCTCGGTTGTTGTCGGGGTTGCCGTACGACACATGGGAGGGGTTGGCCGCGGGGTTGTACGGGCCGCTCGCCACCGGGGGGTCTGTGGTGTTGTGCCGGCGTCTTGAGCAGCTGGGTGAGGATGCGCTCGCCAAGCGGATCGAGAGTGAGCGGGTTACCGCGACCGCACGGTGACAGTGAGCGTCACCACGACCGCGCGATGACGCCGTGGGGGTGGGGTTCCTGAGGCGGCTGCGGGTCGGGCGTGGTTGCTCGCGCAGTTCCCCGCGCCCCTTCAGGGCGCTGCTGCCCCTCGGCCCCACAGGACAGTGAGTCATCCCGGGGCCCCTTCCCTGTCCCCCATTCGGCCTAGCCCCGGCCGCCCCCCACCCTCCTCCCGCGCCATCGTCGTAAGAGCAACGACTCGCTCGTACGCCGTGAGGGGTGGCCGGAAGTGGACGACGTCGGAGGCAGGGCGCGTGGGCTGGGACCCGGTGCGGGTGGTTCACCCACCGGGCTCGGGCCCAGACGTCGGCGTCGGCGGCGGTGGGTGCGATGGGCGGGGGGCGGGGCAGTGCTGATGGTCGTGGGGGCCCTGGGGGCGGGGTGGGCGGCGTACCAGAGGCTGGACGGGAACATCACGTCGGACCGGACGGCTGCGGACGAGCTGGCGCGGTTCGAGAAGGAGCGGCCTACCGCGCTGGTGCGGGGCGCGCAGAACATTCTCGTGATCGGGTCGGACTCGCGGTCGGGGGACGGGAACGGCGAGTACGGGCGGGACTCGGGGACCGAGCGGTCGGACACGACGATCCTGTTGCATCTGGCGGCGAATCGGCGGAGCGCGACCGCGGTGTCGCTGCCGCGGGATCTGATGGTGGATGTGCCCAGTTGCCG
The DNA here is from genome assembly GCF_042802555.1 of Streptomyces sp. NPDC057474. Taxonomy (NCBI): domain Bacteria; kingdom Bacillati; phylum Actinomycetota; class Actinomycetes; order Kitasatosporales; family Streptomycetaceae; genus Streptomyces; species Streptomyces sp. NPDC057474. Next base: position 4,432 of record NZ_JBHVDX010000229.1, read on the forward strand.
ACGGGCGGACGGCACTCGCACCGAACCGGTGTTCACGATGTTCAACTACGCCTTCCAGAACGGTGGCTCGGCCTGCACCGTTCGGACGGTCGAGCGGATGACCGACATTCGGATCGACCATCACGTCGTCGTGGACTTCAGCGGCTTCAAGGAGATGGTCGACGCCGTGGACGGGGTCGAGGTGTGTCTCACCGAACCCATTCACGACAAGCAGGCCGAACTGCGGCTGCCCGCGGGCAAGGTGAAGCTCGACGGCGAGCAGGCGCTGGGGTATGTGCGGGCCCGTAAATCGCTGGGGGACGGCAGCGACACCGAACGGATCGACCGGCAGCAGCGATTCCTCGCGGCGCTGGCCACGAAGGTGCGCAGCAACGACGTACTGCTGAATCCGGTGAAGCTGTATCCGGTGCTGGACGCGGCCACGTCGTCGCTCACCACGGACCCGGGACTGGCGAGTCTGCGCGGACTCTACGACCTTGTGCGCGGCCTGCGCACGATTCCCATGGAAAAGGTGCAATTCCTGACTGTCCCCCGGAAGTCATATGCGTACGACATCAATCGTGACGAGCTCGTCGAGCCGGCGGCGCGGAGTCTTTTCGCGCGACTGCGCGCCGACGCACCCCTGGCGGTAGCGCGGGAACTGCCGGAGGGGATGCGGGAAGGGCATGCGGAAGAGCTTTCGGGAAGCCTCTCCGGGACACCGGATCCGATACCGACTTTCCGCGGCAGTACGGCCACGGAGGAGGCCTGCAGGTGACCGCGGAGGGGTTCCGCAGGTAAAGCACACGTCAACACAAGGAACAAATGCTCTAGGAAATGGGCAGATTGCCCAGTTGTAGGGACGTGCAATTTGTCACCGCCGTCGCTTGACGCCTGATCGGGCGGCTAGTGTGAGCGATCCGGTGCGTCAGGCCTTCTCGGTCACGCACCACTTGCATCGAGACCCGAGCGTCTTTTGAGGGGGAAGGCGCCGCGGCCCCGACGGAGGAATCAGAACCGTGGACGCGCAAGGCCGTGGGCGGGCGGACGACATCGACCCCGCAGACCAATGGGTACTCAACCCGAGCACCGGTGAATACGAACTGCGACTGAGTCCTTCCGCACCGCAATCGACGGTGCCGAGGCCGCGCCGGGCCGCGCCCGCCGCGGCGGGGGCAAGGACGGCGACGGCAGGCACCTCCGCGCGGTCAGCGTCGGCGGGCACGGACACCCGGGAGATCCCCGACACGCTGCCGGGACCCCGGCGTCGGCGGGGCACGCCCGAGCAGGACCCGCTGCCGGGCCGCCGGAGCGGCCGGGGCAAGAGCAAGCCCAAGAAGTCGGTGGGCAAGCGGATCCTGGTGTGGACGGGCGGCTCGTTGGCCTTCCTGCTGGTCGGGGTGAGCGCCGCGGGCTACCTGTACTACCAGCACCTCAACAACAACATCGACAAGATCTCGGACGACGGGGCGGGCACCGGTGGCTTCAGCAAGGACCGGGCGATCAACCTGCTGGTGATCGGCACGGACAAGCGGACCGGCGCGGGCAACGAGAAGTACGGCGACTCGGGCAGCGTGGGTCACGCGGACACCACGATCCTGCTGCACGTCTCCAAGGACCGTACGAACGCGACCGCGATGAGCATCCCCCGCGACATGATCGTGGACGTCCCGGACTGCCTGACTACGCAGGAGGACGGCTCCAAGAAGAACATCGCGGGTACGCCGAACGTTCGGTTCAACACGAGCCTGGGCCAGGACGGCCGCACCCCGAGCTGCACGATGCGCACGGTCACCGAGCTGACCGGGATCACCCCCGACCACTTCATGGTGGCCGACTTCAACGCGGTGAAGACGCTGTCCACGGCGATCGGCGGTGTCGAGGTGTGCCTGGAGAAGGACATCAAGGACACCAAGTCGAAGCTGGACCTCACCGCGGGCAAGCACACGATCGAGGGCGAGCAGGCGCTGGCGTTCCTGCGCACCCGCTACAGCGTGGGCCTCGGCAGCGACCTGAGCCGGATCGAGCTGCAGCAGCAGTTCCTCAGCTCGATGATCCGCCAGATGAAGTCCAAGGACACGCTCACCGACCCGACGAAGGTGCTGGACCTCGCGGATGCCGCCACCAGCGCGCTGAGCGTCGACGACAAGATCTCCGACATCAAGAAGCTGGCCTCGCTCGGCCAGGAGGTCGGCAAGGTCAAGACGAAGAACATCAGCTTCACCACCGTGCCGGTCGTCGACAACACCGACGGCGCGACGGTGCTGCCCACGCCGCAGAAGGCCGAGCAGCTGTTCTCGACGATCCGGAACGACATCTCGCTCACCGAGGTGAAGAAGCAGGCCAAGGAGAAGGAGGCCGCGAAGCTCAAGGGCACGCGCGCCAAAGCCTCCGAGGTCCGGGTCAACGTCTACAACGGCGGCGCCGAGGCCGGCAGCGCACAGGACACTCTCAGCTGGATGCAGAATGATGTCGGCGTGACCAAGTCGAGTCAGCTCGGCAACGCCGACAGGTCGTTGTCGAAGACCACCCTCGCGTACGACCCCGACCAGGCCGACCAGGCACGCAAGCTGGCCGATCTGATGGGCCTGTCCGCATCGGCGCTGAAGCCCGGCGAGGGCAACAGCGAGACCACCTCCCAGGGACTGCCCGCGATGGTGCTGACCCTGGGCAAGGACTTCCAGGGCGCCGGAGTCCCGCTGAGCGCGACGTCGGCGGCGGACCTGGACGTCGAGAAGAGCACCGCGGACAAGGAAAAGTGCGCCAGTTGATGACCTGACGGGGTCGTGGCGCGTCTTACCGGACGCGAGTGCCGCCGAAGTCCGGTGAACAGAGGTCCGGTGAATACCTGGCGGGCGCGAGGACGCGCCCGCCAGGTCGGTTCTGAATGTCGTCGCAATGCCGTGAGGCGGCCGTCGCCGCCGTACCGACCCGTGTCCGCATGTCATCCGGTCGGAACGCATGACGCGTTCAACAGAACATGAGTACATCCGAGTTGGGGTCTCGACAGTCCAACAGGAGGCGGGGACGGCCCCGCCACGGCAGGGTGGGGAGGGGCAGGGAGATGGTACGGAGTGACGTGCGCGGGGACGGGGGGCGACCGCGCGTCGATGAACCCGGCGAACGGGACGGGAACCTGGAACCGCGGGGCGACTCGTCCGGCTCGGACGGCGAGGCGGACATCAGAGTCCCCGAGCAGCGCCGAGGGAACCGCCGGAACGGCGGTGGTGGGCGGGGGCGTGCGAAGACCGCCGCGAGACCCCGGCGCAGACGGGTGCTGCGCTGGTCGGCGATGGTCCTGTCGGTCGTGATACTCGGCACCGCGGGCGCCGGCTATCTCTACTACCAGCATCTCAACAGCAACATCAAGAAAGAGAAGCTGAACCTCGGCGATACGAAGATCGCCGAGCCGACGCCGAACGCGGCCGGCCAGACCCCGCTGAACATCCTGCTCATCGGCTCGGACGCGCGGGACACCGAGGAGAACCAGAAACTCGGCGGCGCCAAGGAGACCTTCAACGGCCCGCCGCTCGCCGATGTCCAGATGCTGCTGCACCTGTCCGCCGACCGCACCAACATGTCGGTCGTCAGCATGCCCCGCGACACCCTGCTGTCCATCCCCAAGTGCACCGACCCGGACAGCGGGGACGTGTACGAGGCGTCCACCTCGGCGATGACCAACGACTCGCTGCGCCGCGGCGGCCCCGGCTGCACGGTCGCCACCTGGCAGGAGCTGACCGGGATACGCATCGACCACTTCATGATGGTCGACTTCTCCGGCGTGGTGTCGATGGCCGACGCGATCGGCGGTGTGCCGGTGTGCGTGACGGCCAACATCGAGTCCAAGGACAGCCAGGGCCACGGCTCCGGGCTAAAACTGGAAGAGGGCACCACGTACATCAAGGGCAAGCAGGCCCTGCAGTGGCTGCGCACCCGGTACGGCTTCGAGGACGGCAGCGACATCGCACGCGCCAAGGCACAGCACCAGTACATGAACTCGATGGTCCGCGAGCTGCGCGAGAACGCCACGATCACCAACCCGAACAAGCTGCGCAAGCTCGCCGAGGAGGCCACGGACGCGCTCACCGTCGACGAGGGCCTCGGCGACGTGGCGAAACTCCTCGACCTCGGCACGGAGCTGCGCAAGGTCGAGCCGGCCCGGATCACGATGACGACGATGCCGTACACGTACGTCGGCGCGCGCGTCGTGCCCAAGGAGGGCGACGCGGAGAAGCTGTTCCGGCTGGTGCGCGAGGACATCGCGCTGGACGGCAAGGACAAGAAGAAGACCACCACCGAGGAAGCGACCTCGGACGACCCGGCGGCGGCGAAGGACGAGATCGGTGTCCTGGTGCAGAACGGCACCATGACCTCCACCCTCGCCCCTGCCGGTGGCCGCGCGCACACGGTGTCCCAGCTGCTCGTCGAGGAGGGCTTCGCCAAGGCCTCGTCCGACGCGACCACCGCGACCACCGAGGACAAGACGGTCGTGCGCTACCCGAGCGTCGAACTGGAGGGCGACGCCCAGGCGGTCGCCAAGGCCCTCGGCATTCCGCTGGGCCAGGTCGAGAAGTCCACCGACGTCAGCGGCGTCACGCTCGTCGTCGGCGCCGACTGGCGCGAGGGCAAGGCGTACAAGGCCGAGAAGAAGGACGACAAGACTCCCGAGTCGGCGGATGCCCTGAACGGCGCGAACAAGAAGGCCTGCATGGAGGTCAACCCGGCGTTCACCTGGTGACCGCCCAAGCCGTCCTCCGTACATGAGCAGGTCCCCTCACATGATCGTGAGGGGACCTGCTCGTACGTTCCGCGTGCTCAGCTCTCGGTCAGGACCGCCGGGCGGCGGGACGCGATGACCTTCCTCGCCAGCGACTTGGGGCTGGTGAGGAAACCGAAGCCCCAGGACATGTGCATGGTGGCGAGGGCGACGGGGATCTGGAGTCGGGCCTTGGGCGGCAGCCCCTTGCCCGCCGGGACCGAGCCCGCGACGATCGCCGCGAGATAGCCGCCGGGTATGAGGTAGCCCAGCGGGGTCAGCAGGCCGCCCACCAGGACGCCGGCCACGATCGCGCACACGGCGGCCGGCGGGGCGAGGTAGCGCAGGTTGATGGAGCCCTCGTGGTACCGGGCGACGACGTGCCGCCAGCGGCCGTAGTCCTTGTACTGCTTGGCGAGCGCCTTCACGCTGGGCCGCGGCCGGTACGACACCCTCAGCTCGGGCGAGAACCAGATGAGGCCGCCCGCCTCACGGATCCGGAAGTTCAGCTCCCAGTCCTGGGCGCGGATGAACTCCACGTTGTAGCCGTCCTGCCGCTCCAGCGCCTCGCGCCGGAAGACGCCCAGGTAGACCGTCTCGGCCGGACCGGCCTGCCCGCCCGTGTGGAAGGCGGCGTTGCCGACACCGATCTTCGAGGTCATGGCGGCGGCGACCGCGTGCTCCCAGTCGTTCTCGCCCTCGGCGTGCATGATGCCGCCGACGTTCTGCGCGCCGGTCTCCTCCAGGAGCCGTACGGCGGTGGCGATGTAGTTCGGCGAGAGGATGCCGTGGCCGTCGACACGGACCACGATCGGGTGGCGGGAGGCCTTGATCGCGGCATTGAGGGCGGCGGGCGTGCGACCGGTGGGGTTCGGGACGGTGTGAACGCGCGGGTCTTCCGCCACGAGTTCGGCGGCGATCTCGTCCGTGCGGTCCGTGGACGGACCGAGGGCGATCACGACCTCCATCTCGCCGGCGTACTCCTGCGCGAGGATCGCTTGGACGGCTCCGCGCAGATGCCGCTCCTCGTCGAGAACGGGCATGATCACAGACACGGCGGGGAGCTGCACGTCGGGCTTGGCGTTCATAGGGGGCTCACGTTACCGCGAACGGGGGACACGGACGCGCGCCGCCCGGTCGCGGGGACGGGGCACGGATCGTGGGGCCCTACGGTGCTCACGGATCCCTGACTTCCCCTGACCGGTCTCGCGGAGGTGTCCCCCGTGTCCACGCCGCCCCGCCGCCCAGCCCGCCCGCAGCAGCCCCGGCCCCCTGTCCGTCCCCGGCGGCCGAGCTGGGTCATGCGGGCGGTGACCACGCTCTCGGTCGTGGTGCTGGCCGCCGCGGGCATCGGGCACGCGGTGGTGACCCGCCTGGACGGTGAGATCACCCGGGTCGACGCCTTCAAGGACATGAAGAACCGCCCCGAGGCGGGCCACGGCATGAACGTCCTGCTGGTCGGCACCGACGGCCGCGACCGGATCAGCGAGGCGGAGCGGCGGAAATACCGGCTGGGCGGCGCCCCCTGCCACTGCACGGACACCATGATGATCGTGCACATCTCGGAGGACCGGGAGCGCGCGAGCATCGTGAGCCTGCCGCGCGACTCGTACGCCGAGATCCCCGCGCACACCGACCGCGCCACCGGGAAGACCCTCCGGTCGCACCCGATCAAGCTGAACGCGGCCTACGCGGAAGGCGGACCGCAGCTCACCGTCCGCACGGTCGAGCACATGACCAAGGTGAAGATCGACCACTACGTCGAGGTCGACTTCACCAGCTTCATGCGGACCGTCGACGTCCTCGGCGGCGTCAAGATCTGCACCACCCGCCCCCTGAAGGACGCGTACAGCGGCCTCGACCTGCCCGCAGGCACCCATGAGCTGGACGGCGGTCAGGCCCTCCAGTACGTCCGCTCCCGCCATGCGGACGGCTCCTCCGACCTCGGCCGCATGAAGCGCCAGCAACGCTTCATGGCGTCCCTGATGTCCCGGGCCACCTCCTCCGGGGTCCTGCTCAACCCGATGAAGTTCCGCGCCATCACCCAGGCCGTCCTCGGTTCCGTCCGCGCCGACAAGGAGTTCGGCACCGGCGAGCTGATCGACCTCGGCCGCGCCATGCGGAACCTCACCCCCGCCTCCTCCGAGTTCACCACCGTCCCCATCGGACGCATGGGGTACGCCGTGAAGGGCATCGGCTCCACCCTCAAGTGGGACGACGCCAAGTCCGCCCGCCTCTTCAAGGCCCTGCGCGACGACCGCCCCCTCGCCCCCTACAAGGCGCGCGGCACGTACGCCCCCGTCGACGTGGCCCCCCAGCAGATCCGCGTCCAGGTCGAGAACGGCACGGCCCTCCCCGGCCTCGGCATGAAGGTCGACCGCGAGCTGGCCGCCACCGGCTTCCGCACCACCAAGATCCCGGTGAACTCCCCGCAGCAGAACATCGCCCGCACCCTCGTCGTCTACGACCCCCGCTGGGACCGCTCCGCCAAGTCCCTCGCCACCGCCCTCCCGGGCTCGGAACTGCGCCCGGTCCGCGCCCAGGGCTCCACCCTGAAGGTGATCGCCGGCACGGACTTCAAGCAGGTCCGCAGGGTACGGGCCGAGGACCCGCAGCAAGGCGAGCCGGGCGTGGTGAGGGGCGACCAGGTCTCGTGCGCCCCGTAAGGGGCGCGGGGCTGTGTCAATGTGCGGCTCCGCCGCGTGGCACGACCAGCCACGAACGACCCGCACCCGCCCTCAAACAGCTCCCCCCGAGCCAGTAGGCGCCCGGCCCCCTACAAATCCGTGCAATTTGTGTCAGCTTCGCAACAGCCCTGCCTTTGTTTTTCATCGACCCTTGTAAAGGGCACAGCCCTACCCGGCACACTGGGGCGCATGAACGATTGGCCCGAGGGATGGTCCGGCAACAACCGCGGCGGCGACCAGCGCGGCGGCGGCTACGGACACGGCAACGCGAGCGCACAGCCCGACGGGGCGCGTGTGATGCGCCAAGTCCGTCGCGGCCCGTCGGCACCCCCTCAGGGCGGTGTCCCCCAGCAGCCGTCGTACGGCGACCAGTACGGTGACGGCTACGGCAACGGACCCGACCAGTACGGCGGCGGGTACAACAGCGACTACAACACCGGCCAGGTGTACGGCTCCGGCGGCCCGGGCGGACCCGGCGGCCACGACGGCGGCCGCGGTGAGCGTCCCGCGCCGAACTGGCGGCGTCGCATCAAGGTGACGGCGATCACGGTCACCGTGGTGCTGCTCGCGACGACGATCGGCACGTACTTCTGGGCCGACTCCAAGCTGAACCGCGAGGTCGACCTGTCGAAGGTCATCGAGCGGCCGGAGGCGGGCGAGGGCACCAACTACCTGATCGTCGGCTCCGACAGCCGTGAGGGCCTGTCCGACGAGCAGAAGAAGGAACTCCACACCGGGTCCGCCGACGGCAAGCGCACGGACTCGATGATGATCCTGCACACCGGTTCGAACGGTCCGACGCTGATATCCCTGCCCCGTGACTCGAACGTCGAGATCCCGACGTTCGTCGGCTCCGAGTCCGGCAAGACCTTCAAGGGCACCGGCCGCCAGGTGAAGCTGAACGCGGCGTACGCGGAGGACGGGCCCGAGCTGCTGGTCCGCACCGTCGAGGCCAACACGGGTCTGCACATCGACCACTACGTGGAGATCGGCTTCGCGGGCTTCGCGAACATCGTCGACGCGGTCGGCGGCGTGGAGATCGACATCCCCAAGGGCGGCCTGAAGGACACCAAGTCCGGTGCCGACTTCGACGCGGGCAAGCAGACGCTGAACGGCGAGCAGGCCCTCGCCTTCGTCCGGACCCGCTACGCCCTCGCGGGCAGCGACCTGGACCGTACGAAGAACCAGCAGAAGTTCCTCGCGGCCCTCGCCAGCCAGACGGCGACGCCGAGCACGGTGCTGAACCCGTTCAAGCTGTACCCGACGATGAGCGCCGGTCTGGACACCCTGATCGTCGACAAGGACATGGGCCTGTTCGACCTGGCCGACATGTTCTGGGCGATGAAGGGCGTGACGGGCGGCGACGGCAAGTCCATGAACATACCGATCTCCGGCAACTCCGCCAACGGCAACCTCCAGTGGGACACCGAGAAGGTGAAGCAGCTGGTGGAGCAGTTGAAGAACGACGAGACGGTGACGGTGTCGGGCAACTGACCCGGATCGCATCGGCCGAGGGGCACCCCGTGACGGGGTGCCCCTCGGTCGTAGGTCGTACCGCGGGTCAGGCGGTCGCGCCCGCCATCGTCCGGCACGTCTCGGAGCAGCGGCGACACGCTTCCGCACAGCGCATCATCTGCTGATCGTCCGGCATGGACATACACGCCTCGGCGCACATGTCACAGGCGCGGGCGCACATCGCGCACATCTCGGCGGACAGCGGCGAGCGGCGCATCATCATGTCCGCGCACATGCGGGTCATCTCGGCGCAGTCCATCAACGCGCGCATGATCTGCATCTGCGCCTGGCCGCCGGCCTGCATGCAGGAGCTCATGGTCTCCTCGCACATGCTGTGGCACGCCATGCAGGCGTTGACGCAGTCCTGCATCTCCTTGCTCATCGCGGTCATGGCTCCGGCGTGCTGCGTCATGGCTCCTCCTGGGGGTGGTGGGAGCGGGATCCGGGGCGGACCCCGTGCACTTCCGTCCTACGCCTCCCCGCCCCCGCCCGCCATCGGGCGGACGGAAACAATCCGCCCCACCCGTCCCGTACGACAACAGCCCCCGGCGGGCGCCGGGGGCCGTGTACGGATTGCGCCGAATGGATTACGGAAGGTTGCGGGCCATCACGATCCGCTGGACCTGGTTCGTGCCTTCGTATATCTGTGTGATCTTCGCGTCGCGCATCATGCGCTCGACCGGGTAGTCGCGGGTGTAGCCGTAGCCGCCGAGGAGCTGGACGGCGTCCGTGGTGACCTCCATGGCGACGTCGGAGGCGAAGCACTTGGCGGCGGCGCCCTGGAAGGTGAGGTCCTTGTCGCCGCGCTCGGACTTGGCGGCGGCCGCGTACGTGAGCTGGCGGGCGGCCTCCACCTTCATGGCCATGTCGGCGAGCATGAACTGGATGCCCTGGAACTCGGCGATCGGCTTGCCGAACTGCTTGCGCTCCTGGACATAGCCCTTGGCGTAGTCGAGGGCGCCCTGGGCGACACCGAGGGCCTGGGCGGCGATGGTGATCCGGGTGTGGTCCAGGGTCTGCATCGCCGTGGCGAAGCCGGTGCCCTCCTCGCCGATCATGCGGTCGGCGGGGATGCGGACGTTGTCGAGGTAGACCTCGCGGGTCGGGGAGCCCTTGATGCCGAGCTTCTTCTCCGGGGCGCCGAAGGAGACGCCCTCGTCGGACTTCTCGACGACGAACGCGGAAATGCCCTTGGAGCGCTTCTCCGGGTCCGTGACCGCCATGACCGTGTAGTAGTCGGAGACGCCCGCGTTGGTGATCCAGCGCTTCACGCCGTTGAGGATCCAGTGGTCGCCGTCGCGGACCGCGCGGGTCTTCATACCGGCCGCGTCGGAGCCGGCGTCCGGCTCGGAGAGGCAGTACGAGAACATCGCGTCGCCCTTGGCGAGCGGGCCCAGGTACTTCTTCTTCAGCTCCTCGGAGCCGGAAAGGATCACGGGCAGCGAGCCGAGCTTGTTGACGGCCGGGATCAGGGAGGAGGACACGCAGGCGCGGGCCACCTCCTCGATCACGATGACCGTGGCGAGCGCGTCGGCGCCCGCGCCGCCGTACTCCTCGGGGACGTGCACGGCGTGCAGGTCGCTGGCGACCAGCGCGTCCAGCGCCTCCTGCGGGAAGCGGGCCTCCTCGTCCACGGCGGCGGCGTAGGGCGCGATCTTCGCCTCGGCGAGGGAACGGATCGCGTCACGGAGCATGTCGTGCTCCTCGGACGGGCGGTACAGGTCGAAATCAGCCGATCCGGCCAAGGTCTCTCAGCTCCTGACGCTAACTACCGTTAAGTAACCCGATTTTAGTGGCCTGCCCACGCGAGTGATACGTGAGCTTGACGACAGGCCGCGCCCCTCGGGAAATCTGCCCGGTGAAGGGCTCGAACACGCCCCGACTATGCTCGTGCAGCGCACACGACCAGAGCCTGTTCGACACCTCACGGCCTGACATCCCAGGAGCATCCATGGCCCTCAAGATCACCGTGATCGGCACCGGCTATCTCGGCGCGACGCACGCCGCGGCCATGGCCGAGCTGGGGTTCGAGGTGCTCGGGCTCGATGTCGTCGAGGAGAAGATCGACATGCTCCGGCGGGGCAAGGTCCCGATGTACGAGCCGGGCCTTGAGGAGCTGCTCCGCAAGCACGTCGCCGGGATCGAGGGGTCCAGCGGGCGGCTGCGCTTCACGACCGACTACGCCGAGGTCGCGGCCTTCGGCGACATCCACTTCGTCTGTGTGAACACCCCGCAGCGGCACGGCGAGTACGCCGCCGACATGTCGTACGTCGACGCGGCCTTCGCCTCGCTCGCCCAGCATCTGACGGGCCCCGCCCTCGTCGTCGGCAAGTCGACCGTGCCCGTCGGGTCCGCCGACCGGCTGGCCGCCTATCTCGCCGAGCACGCGCCCGCCGGGGAGGACGCCGAACTGGCCTGGAACCCGGAGTTCCTGCGCGAGGGCTTCGCCGTGAACGACACGCTCCACCCGGACCGGATCGTGGTGGGTGTGCGGAGCGAGAAGGCCGAGAAGCTGCTGCGCGAGGTGTACGCGACGCCGGTCGGCGAGGGCTCGCCCTTCGTCCTCACCGACTTCCCGACCGCCGAGCTGGTGAAGACCTCCGCGAACTCCTTCCTCGCCACCAAGATCTCCTTCATCAACGCCATGGCCGAGGTGTGCGAGGCCGCCGGGGGCGATGTCGCCAAGCTGGCGGAGGCCATCGGGCACGACGACCGGATCGGCAGGAAGTTCCTGCGGGCCGGCATCGGGTTCGGCGGCGGGTGTCTGCCGAAGGACATCCGGGCGTTCATGGCCCGCGCCGGTGAGCTGGGCGCCGACCAGGCGCTGACGTTCCTGCGCGAGATCGACTCCATCAACATGCGGCAGCGCGGGCAGATGGTGGAGCTGGCGCGGCAGGCGCTGGGCGGCGGGTCCTTCCTGGGCAAGCGGGTCGCCGTGCTCGGCGCCACCTTCAAGCCCGACTCCGACGACGTACGCGACTCCCCCGCCCTCAACGTGGCCGGGCAGATCCACCTCCAGGGCGGCCAGGTCACCGTCTACGACCCCAAGGGCATGGACAACGCCCGCCGGCTCTTCCCGACGCTCGGGTACGCCGACTCCGCGATCGCGGCCGTACGGGGCGCCGACATCGTGCTGCACCTGACGGAGTGGCGCGAGTTCCGTGAGCTGGACCCGGCGGTACTGGGCGAGGTGGCGTCGACACGGCTCGTGCTGGACGGCCGCAACGCGCTGGACCCGGAGTTGTGGCGGCGGGCGGGGTGGACGTACCGGGCGATGGGGCGGCCGACGGCGTAGTGCCACGTCCACGGCGTGGCGCGAGGCCCCGCGCAGAGCAGGGCCCGCGCAGAGCAGGGCCCGCGCAGAGCAGGGCCCGCGCAGAGCAAGAAAAAAGGTGACGCCGTTCCG
>NZ_JBHVDX010000230.1:0-16416 GCF_042802555.1 Streptomyces sp. NPDC057474
GCCGCGAGCAGGATCGTGGACGCGGTGGCCACGGCGGCGTACCGAAAATACCGGGGTGTCCCCAGAGCCTTCGCTGTACGTTGGGGACGCGCGCCGAAGACGACGACGCGCAGAAATCCGCAGCTCAGACACCCACCACGAGGCAACCCCACCGTGTTCCTGACGATCAGTACCACCGGTACCCCAGAGCGCCCCGCGACCGATCTCGGTTTCCTGCTGCACAAGCATCCCGACAAATCGCAGGCGTTCTCCACCTCCTACGGCAAGGCGCACGTCCTCTACCCCGAGGCGGACGTCGAGCGGTGCACGGCCGCGCTGCTGCTGGAGGTGGACGCGGTGGCGCTGGTCCGGCGCGGCAAGGGCAAGGGCCGTGGCGGGGCACCGGACGCGGCACTCGCCCAATACGTCAACGACCGCCCGTACGCGGCCTCCTCCCTGCTCGCCGTCGCGCTGAACGACGTCTTCTCCAGCGCCGTGCGCGGGCACTGCAAGGCCCGGCCCGAACTCCCGGAGCAGGTCCGCCCGCTGCGCGTCGAGATACCGGCGCTGCCCGCCCGCGGCGGCCCGGACCTCGTCGTCAAGCTCTTCGATCCACTCGGCTGGACGGTCACTGCCGAAGCGGTGGCGCTGGACACCGAGTTCCCGGAATGGGGCGCCTCCCGTTACGTACGTCTCGTCCTGGAGTCGGAGTCGCTGACCCTGGCCGAGGCACTGCGCCACCTGTACGTCCTGCTGCCGGTCCTCGACGACACCAAGCACTACTGGGTCTCGTCCGACGAGGTCGACAAGCTGCTGCGCGCGGGCGAGGGCTGGCTCCCGGCCCACCCGGAGCACCAGCTGATCACCAGCCGTTATCTCTCCCGCCGCTGGTCGCTGACCCGGCAGGCCATGGAGCGCCTGGAACTCGTACGGCTGGCCGAGGCCGACGACAGCGAGGTCGAAGCGATCGACAACGCCGTCGAGGAAGCCGCGGACGGCGAGGCCGAGGGCGGGACCGAGAGCGAGGGCGAGGGCCGGGCCGAGGAGAAGTCGACGCCGCTCGCCGTCCAGCGCCGGGACGCGATCATCGCCGCGCTCAAGGAGTCCGGCGCCGCGCGTGTCCTCGATCTCGGGTGCGGCCAGGGCCAGTTGGTGCAGGCGCTGCTCAAGGACGTCCGTTTCACCGAGATCGTCGGTACGGACGTGTCGATGCGCGCGCTCACCATCGCCTCCCGCCGTCTCAAGCTCGACCGCATGGGCGAGCGCCAGGCCTCCCGCGTCCAGCTCTTCCAGAGCTCCCTCGCCTACACCGACAAGCGGCTCAAGGGCTACGACGCCGCTGTGCTCTCCGAGGTCATCGAGCACCTCGACCTGCCCCGGTTGCCCGCCCTGGAGTACGCGGTGTTCGGCTCGGCCCGCCCGAGGACCGTCCTTGTGACCACCCCGAACGTCGAGTACAACGTCCGCTGGGAGACCCTCCCCGCCGGCCACGTCCGCCACGGGGACCACCGCTTCGAGTGGACCCGCGAGGAGTTCCGTACGTGGGCGACCACCGTGGCCGAACGCCACGGCTACGAGGTCGAGTTCGTGCCCGTCGGGCCCGACGACCCGGAGGTGGGCCCTCCCACCCAGATGGCTGTGTTCAACCAGCGCAACACCAACGAGAAGGAGGCGAAGGCGGCATGACCGAGAATCAGCTGAAGCAGGGGCGCACCCTGCCCGTCACCGACCTCTCCCTCGTGGTGCTGATCGGTGCGTCCGGCTCGGGCAAGTCCACCTTCGCCCGACGGCACTTCAAGCCCACCGAGATCATCTCGTCCGACTTCTGCCGGGGCCTCGTCTCCGACGACGAGAACGACCAGAGCGCGACGAAGGACGCCTTCGACGTCCTGCACTACATCGCCGGCAAGCGCCTCGCGGCCGGCCGCCGTACGGTCGTCGACGCGACCAGCGTGCAGCAGGAGTCCCGCAAGCAGCTGATCGAGCTGGCGCGGCAGCACGACGTGCTGCCTATCGCCGTCGTGCTCGACGTGCCGGAGGAGGTGTGCGCCGAGCGCAACGCGGCCCGCACCGACCGTGCCGACATGCCGCGCCGCGTGATCCAGCGCCACACCCGCGAACTCCGCCGCTCCCTGCGGCACTTGGAGCGCGAGGGCTTCCGCAAGGTGCACGTCCTGCGCGGTGTGGAGGACGTCGAGAACGCCACGATCGTCACCGAGAAGCGCTTCAACGACCTCACCCACCTCACCGGCCCGTTCGACATCGTCGGCGACATCCACGGCTGCGCGAGCGAACTGGACTCCCTGCTCGGCAAGTTGGGCTATGTCGACGGCGCGCACCCGGAGGGCCGCACGGCTGTCTTCGTCGGCGACCTCGTCGACCGGGGCCCGGACAGCCCGGGGGTGCTGCGCCGCGTGATGTCCATGGTCGGTTCGGGCAACGCGCTCTGTGTGCCCGGCAACCACGAGAACAAGTACGGCCGTCACCTCAAGGGCCGCAACGTCCAGCACACGCACGGCCTCGCCGAGACCATCGAGCAGATGGAGGGCGAGAGCGAGGAGTTCAAGAAGGAGGTACGGGAGTTCATCGACGGGCTCGTCAGCCACTACGTCCTCGACGGCGGCCGGCTGGTCGTCTGTCACGCCGGGCTGCCGGAGAAGTACCACGGCCGGACCTCCGGCCGGGTGCGCAGCCACGCGCTGTACGGCGACACCACCGGCGAGACCGACGAGTTCGGGCTGCCGGTGCGCTACCCGTGGGCGGAGGACTACCGGGGCCGCGCGGCCGTGGTCTACGGCCACACCCCGGTGCCCACCGCCACCTGGCTGAACAACACCATCTGCCTCGACACGGGCGCCGTCTTCGGCGGCAAACTCACCGCGCTGCGCTGGCCGGAGCGCGAGCTGGTCGAGGTCCCGGCGGAGCAGGTCTGGTACGAGCCGGCGAAGCCGCTGGCCTCCGAGGCGCCCGGCGGGCACGAGGGCCGGCCGCTGGACCTGGCGGACGTGCACGGCCGCCGGGTCGTCGAGACCCGGCACGCGGGCCGGGTGTCGGTCCGCGAGGAGAACGCGGCCGCAGCGCTTGAGGTCATGAGCCGCTTCGCGGTCGACCCGCGCCTGCTGCCGTACCTGCCGCCGACCATGGCTCCCACGGCCACCTCGCACATCGAGGGCTTCCTCGAGCACCCGGCGGAGGCGTTCGCGCAGTACAAGGAGGACGGGGTCGCGCGGGTCGTGTGCGAGGAGAAGCACATGGGGTCGCGGGCCGTCCTCCTGGTCTGCCGTGACGCCGACGCGGCCCGCGAGCGCTTCGGCGCGGACGGCCCCACCGGGTCCCTGTACACCCGTACCGGCCGCCCGTTCTTCGACGACGAGGCCCGCACCGAGCTGGTCCTCGGCCGGGTGCGCGAGGCCATGAAAGCGGCCGGGCTCTGGGCGGAGCTGGACACGGACTGGGTGCTGCTCGACGCCGAGTTGCTGCCGTGGTCGCTGAAGGCGTCCGGGCTGCTGCGCACCCAGTACGCGGCAGTCGGCGCCGCATCCGGCGCGGTGTTCCCGGGTGCGCTGGCCGCCCTGGAGGGTGCGGTGGCGCGCGGTGTCGACGTGGGTGAGCTGCTGGGCAAGCAGCGTGAGCGGGCCGCCGACGCGGCCGCGTTCACCGACGCGTACCGGCGCTACTGCTGGCCGACCGAGGGCCTGGACGGCGTCCGGCTCGCCCCCTTCCAGATCCTCGCCGTCCAGGGCCGCAGCCTCGCCGCGCTGCCGCACGACGAGCAGCTGGCCCTCATCGACCGGCTCGTCGAGTTCGACGGCAGCGGCCTGCTGCAGACCACCCGACGCCTCTTCGTCGACACCGCCGACGAGGCTTCGGTGCGGGCCGGGATCGACTGGTGGCTGGAGATGACCGGCCGCGGCGGCGAGGGCATGGTCGTCAAGCCGGTCGAGGCCGTGGTACGGAGCGAAAAGGGACGGCTGGTGCAGCCGGGCATCAAGTGCCGGGGCCGGGAGTACCTGCGGATCATCTACGGCCCGGAGTACACCCGCCCCGAGAACCTGGCCCGGCTGCGCGGCAGGTTCCTCAACCACAAGCGGTCCCTCGCCCTCCGCGAGTACGCCCTGGGTCTGGAGGCCCTGGACCGGCTCGCGGAGGGGGAGCCGCTGTGGCGGGTGCACGAGGCGGTGTTCGGGGTACTGGCCCTGGAGTCGGAGCCGGTCGACCCCCGTCTGTGATATTCCCGTCCGTGACGTACGGCCCCCGTCCGCGGCGGGTGGACCCGCGCCTGTGAGGCGACAATGCGGCTGATAATGTCGCAGCCAGGCGTGGCCGTGCACTGCGTTCGAATGGTTCCAGCGGTTCCGGCAGTGCTCGGGGGACAGTGATCGCGGCCAGTCGCAGGCGATCGCTGTCACCCGAGTCGGTCCCATCGGTCCCATTCGAAGGTATGTGGGGTTTCCCATGCGTCGCAGCACCACGCGGTCCGTAACGCGGTCCGGGCGAGAGCGATCGGCACTCGACGCCGCGTACGACGAGTGCCGCCGTCTGGTCCGCACGACCCGGCCCACCGAGTACGCCCTGATGCAGCTCATGCCCCCGCCGGTACGCCCCGCCTGCTGGGCCCTGTACGCAGCCCTCGCCTCCGCCGACGATCTGCTCGACTCCACCGAGGGCACCCCGCAGGAGCGCGCCCGGCGGCTTCAGGAGTGGCGGGCCGCGCTGGAGGCCGACCTGACGAGCGGCACCAGCGACGACCCGATCCGGCTCGCGCTGACAGACGCGGTGTGGCACTGGGGGCTCGACCTCGACGACCTGCTCGGCGCCCTGGACGCGGTCCAGCGGGACGAGGACCGCGAGGGCGTCGCGACCTGGCAGGAGTGGCGCGAGCGCGCCCACGCCCAGAACGTCAGCTGGCCCGAGCAGCTGATGCGGATGCTAGTCCGGAGCGGACTGCCCGTACCCGTGCGGCTTCGCGACCTCCCGGGCTTCACCCGCTTCGTGGACGGGCTGTTCCTCACCGACATGCTCCGCGACCTCCCCGAGGACCTCGACGGCGGACACGTGTGGTTCCCCGCCGAGATCCTCGACCGCTTCCATGTCACCCCGGCCGAACTGATCTCCCGCGAGTGGACCCCCGCCGTCCGGCAACTGGTGGCCCACCTCACGGGCCAGGCCCGGGAATGGCTGGAGAATTCCCGCCGGGCGCTGCGGAACACGCTGCCGCTGGGCCCCGGCATCGTGCTCGACAGCGCCGTCGAACTGTTCGGCGCGGAGCTGGACGCGATCGTCCGGGCCGGATCCGCCGTTCTGCACCGCCCGGTACGCGTCCCCCGGCACACGGAGTGGCGGATCCTCGGCCCGGCCCGGGCGCGGGCCGCGGTGGTGTGGCGGCTGACGCTGCCGCCCGGCAGGGCGGACACCCCGGCGAGGACGGCGTCCGCGGCCCGCGCGGGCGCGACTTCACCCGACGACGACCGGGCCGACGCCACGGCATCCGCTCTGCACACCGACTCCGAGCGCCACACCACGCGGATCGCCGAGCCGCCGCTGCCGCCGCGCCCGCACCGCGACGGCGCCCGCCCGCCGGCCGTAGCCGCGGCCCATCTCCCGCAGCACGTGGCGATCGTCATGGACGGCAACGGCCGCTGGGCAACCGGGCTCGGGCTGCCCCGCGACGAGGGCCATCGCGCCGGAGCGGTCGCCCTCCGGGATGTCGTCCAGGGCGCCCTGGAGATCGGCCTCGCCCATCTGACCGTCTACGCCTTCTCCACCGAGAACTGGAAGCGCTCGCCCGACGAGGTCTCCAAACTCTTCGCGATCATGCGCGCCGAACTCCTCGACGGCGAACTCCTCGACCACGACGTACGCCTGCGCTGGGTGGGTTCCCCCGACGGCCTCCCGGAAGACGTGGTGGAAGTCCTTCGCGCCCAGGAGCACGCCACCCGCAACCGCACCGGCCTCACCTTCAACGTCTGCGTCAACTACGGCGGCCGCGCCGAACTCGCCCAGGCGGGCGCGGCGTTGGCCCGTGCCGCGCTGGCCGGCGAGGTCGACCCCGCCCGGGTCTCCGAGCGGCTCTTCGCCGCCCATCTGCCCCACCACGCCATGCCCGACGTCGACCTCCTGTGGCGCACCAGCGGCGAGATCCGCACCTCCAACTTCCTCCCCTGGCACGCCCACTACGCCGAACTCCACTTCACCGACCAACCCTGGCCCGAAGTGGACCGCCGCGACCTCTGGTCCGCCATCACCGCCTACACCCACCGCAAGCGCCGCAAGGGGGCTGCCTCGGTGCCGCCGCCTGCCGACGGCGCGCAGTGATCGAACCGCCCCAGCCTCAGTGATCGAACCGCCCCAGCCTCGTCAGCGCACCCTGGCCTGCGGGGGGCGAATTCACGCGTCAGCCCACCAACCGCAACCGAACCCCCGCCACCCCCACCCGCACCGTCTGCCCCCACGTCAACTCCAGCGCATCCCCCTCCATCCCGTCCCCGAAGACGATGAGCCGGTCCGACTCGACGGTGAGGCGGAGCCGGGCGGTCGCCGCCAACTGCCCCGCCACCAGTGACGTGCCGGTGGCCGGGGAGGGCCAGGCCTCCCGTACGAACCACAGCAGCCGGGCCTCGCTCGCCCCGGGCAACGCCAGCTCACTCGCCCGTTCCTGCCACACGGACCGGATCCACCCGCTCGCCCCGGTCCCGGTCCCGACGAGCACCCCGGACGAGGCCTGAGGCTCGACGGCACCCCTGTCGCCGTCGAGCCCCAGGCGGTACCGGGCGGTCTGGTGCCCCGCCGCGCCGAGGTAGATCTCGTTGAGCGCCACCAGCCGCTGCGTGTCGTCGGAGACGGCCTCGACCATGGTCAACTCATCCGACTGCATGCCGTGTTGCAGCGAGGCGGTCAGCAACTTCCCCGCCTGCTCGGGGCGGTGACGCACCAGCACCCCCGGATTGCGCCGGGGATCGGGGTTGATCCCCACCACCGGCTGCCCCGCGAGGTACTTCGCGACATTGGCCACCAGCCCGTCCTGCCCGACCACGACCACCACGTCCTCGGGAGCGAACAGGAACCGGTCCAAGTCGCTCCGCTCGACCCGCGCCTGACGCCAGGTCAGCGGCATCGAGGACGTGACCTCGGCCAGCGCCCGGCGCTCCCGCCGGTGCCGCTCGGCCACGTCCTCGATGTCCCGCCCCCGGGACCGCAGGAAGAAGGCGGCCTGCCCGTGCGTACCGTGCCGGGCCACCAACTCCTCGTATTCGGTGGTGCGATGGACCAGCACCACCCGCGGCGCGAGACTCACGCCGCGTCCCCTCCGGTGCCCGACACGCCCAGCCTGGAGAGCAGCCCGGTCAGCACGTCCGGCGACACCGTCACGCTCTCGATCCGCGGCAGGTTCTCCGCGAGCCGTGTCCCGGTCAGCGCGTGCAGCGTCGCCGCGTCCACCTCGGCGTGCACCCGCAGCCACGCCGCCTGCGCCTCGGCCCGGGCCTCACCGACGGCCCGCGCGGCCCGGGCCTCCGCCTCGGCCAGCTTGACCTGCCGTGCCGCTTCCGCGTCGGCCAGTTTCACGCTTCGCGTCGCCTCCGCGTCGGCCAGTCGCACGCTCCGCGCCGCCTCCGCGTCCGCGAGCTGCACGGTCCGCTCGGCCTCCGCCTCGGTCAGCCGTACCGTCCGGGCCGCCTCCGCACCCGCCTTCACCGCGTCCGCCGCGGCCTTCTCCTCCGCCTCCCGCCGTGCGTTCGTCCCCCGCTGCTCGACCAACTGCTCCTCGCGCCGGGCGAGTTCGATCTGGCTGGCCAGCTCGTTCTCGGCGATGGCCAGCTCCCGCTCGACGGCCACGGCACGGCGCTCGTACGTCGCCCGGTCCGCCTCCTGCTGGATCTGCTCCCGGGCCGGCGTGCGCAACGCCCGCTCCACCTCGGGCTCGGGCCGCAGCGCCACCACGCGTACGGCCACGATCTCGATCCCGGTGGCCGGCAGCCGGGGCTCGGCCGCCAGCCCGCTCGACACCCGCTCCCGGACCGCCGCGACCCCGTCGACCAGGGCCGACGCCAGTGTCGTACGGGCCAGGACGTCCAGCGCGTGCTGCTGGGCCGTCTCCGTCAGCAGAGTCGACAGCTGCTCCAGGGGAGCGCCGCGCCAGACCCCCGTGTCGGGGTCGACGGAGAAGTCGAGCCGGGCGGCGGCGATCGCCGGGTCGCTCACCCGGTACGTCACCGTCGCCTGCACCGCCACGTCCTGGAAGTCGGACGTACGGGCATGAAAGGTCATCGCCAACTCCCGGTCGTCCACCGGGACTTCGGAGAGCGCGGCGCTCAGCGACCGGTACCAGAAGCTCAGCCCCGGGCCGTCGTGCACGAGTCGCCCGGAGCGGTGGTGGCGGATGTGCGCGGTGGGCGCACCGCGCAGATGCCGCCAGCCGAGCCGCCTGGTGATGTCGGC
Organism: Streptomyces sp. NPDC057474; assembly: GCF_042802555.1. Classification (NCBI taxonomy): domain Bacteria; kingdom Bacillati; phylum Actinomycetota; class Actinomycetes; order Kitasatosporales; family Streptomycetaceae; genus Streptomyces; species Streptomyces sp. NPDC057474. The sequence continues at coordinate 8,416 of NZ_JBHVDX010000230.1, forward strand.
CATGGATGATCCCCTCGAGACGACTGATCGACACCGATTAGTGTCACTTAGACGATAATGGGGTGGCCAACTTATCGTCAAGGGGACGAGATGGAAGGGTTCCGATTGGGCCGACCGGCGGGTGAACACGCGCCCGAATGGTCAGGATGAGGACATGGGATTCCATGTCGACTCCGAGGCCGGGCGCCTGCGCCGCGTCATCCTGCACCGCCCGGATCTTGAGCTCAAAAGGCTCACCCCCAGCAACAAGGACGCGCTGCTCTTCGACGACGTGCTGTGGGTGCGCCGGGCGCGCGCCGAGCACGACGGATTCGCCGACGTGCTGCGTGACCGAGGCGTCGCCGTCCACCTCTTCGGCGACCTCCTCACCGACGTCATGCGGATCCCGAGGGCCCGGGAGCTGGTACTCGACCGGGTCTTCGACGAGAAGGAGTACGGTCCGCTCGCCACGGACCACCTCAGGGCCGCCTTCGAGTCGCTGCCCCTGGTCGAACTGGTCGAGGCCCTGATCGGCGGCATGACCAAGCGCGAGTTCCTCGACGCGCACATGGAGCCGGCTTCCGTCCGCTTCCACGTCATGGAGCTGGACGAATTCCTCCTCGACCCTCTCCCCAACCACCTCTTCACCCGCGACACCTCCGCCTGGATCTACGACGGCGTCTCCATCAACGCCATGCGCTGGCCCGCCCGCCAGCGCGAGACCGTCCACTTCGAGGCGATCTACCGCCACCATCCCCTCTTCCGTGACGAGACGTTCCACATCTGGTCGGAGGGCCAGGCCGACTACCCGTCCACCATCGAGGGCGGCGACGTCCTCGTCATCGGCAACGGCGCCGTCCTCATCGGCATGAGCGAGCGCACCACCCCCCAGGCCGTCGAGATGCTCGCCCACAAGCTCTTCGCCGCCGGCTCCGCGCGGACCATCGTGGCCCTCGACATGCCGAAGCGCCGGGCCTTCATGCATCTCGACACCGTCATGACCATGGTCGACGGCGACACCTTCACCCAGTACGCCGGACTCGGCATGCTCCGCTCGTACACCATCGAACCCGGCGTCGGTGAGAAGGAACTCAAGGTCACCGACCATCCGCCGGAGCACATGCACCGCGCGATCGCCGCCGCGCTCGGCCTCGACTCGATCCGGGTGCTGACCGCCACGCAGGACGTCCACGCCGCCGAACGCGAGCAGTGGGACGACGGCTGCAACGTCCTCGCCGTCGAGCCCGGCGTCGTCGTCGCCTACGAACGCAACGCCACCACCAACACGCATCTGCGCAAGCAGGGCATCGAGGTGATCGAGATTCCGGGGAGCGAGCTGGGCCGGGGGAGGGGCGGGCCGCGCTGCATGAGCTGCCCGGTGGAGAGATCCGCCGTATAGAAGTGCGCGTAGGGAAGCGCGCCGTATGGATCTGCGTCACACGGACATGCGTCGCCGTATAGAAATGTGGAACATCGTATAGACTTCCAGCTTCCTCATGCTGTCCCTGCCCCGTCGACCCAGGAGCGCCCCCATGGCGACCGTTCCCCACGCCCTCGCCGGGCGCCACTTCCTCAAGGAGCTGGATTTCACCGCGGAGGAGTTCCGCGGGCTGATCGGGCTGGCCGTGGAGCTGAAGGCGGCCAAGAAGGCCGGGACGGAGACCCGGTACCTGCGGGGCAGGAACATCGCGCTCATCTTCGAGAAGACCTCGACACGCACACGCTGCGCGTTCGAGGTCGCCGCGGCCGACCAGGGCGCCCGGACGACGTACCTCGACCCGTCCGGGTCGCAGATGGGCCACAAGGAGTCCGTACGGGACACCGCGCGGGTGCTCGGCCGGATGTTCGACGCGATCGAGTACCGCGGCGACAGCCAGGCGAACGTGGAGGAGTTGGCCGCGTACGCCGGGGTGCCGGTCTACAACGGCCTCACCGACGACTGGCACCCCACCCAGATGCTGGCCGACGTGATGACCATGACCGAGCACAGCGACAAGTCGCTCGACGAAATGGCCTTCGCGTACCTCGGTGATGCCCGCTTCAACATGGGCAACTCGTACCTGGTCACCGGGGCCCTGCTCGGTATGGACGTACGTATCGTCGCCCCGCAGGCCTACTGGCCGGCCGAGGAGATCGTCACCCACGCGCGCAAGCTCGCGGAGATCAGCGGGGCGCGGATCACCCTCACCGAGCACGTCCACGAGGGCGTGGAGGGTGCCGATTTCGTGGCGACCGATGTCTGGGTCTCGATGGGGGAGCCCAAGGAGGTCTGGGACGAGCGCATAGGAGCGCTCTCCCCGTACGCCGTGACCATGGACGTTCTGCGCGCCACCGGCAACGCGGACGTCAAGTTCCTGCACTGCCTGCCGGCCTTCCACGACCTCGGCACGAAGGTGGGGCGCGAGATCCACGAGCTGCACGGGCTGGACTCGCTGGAGGTCACGGACGAGGTGTTCGAGTCGTCGCACTCCGTCGTCTTCGACGAGGCGGAGAACCGGCTGCACACGATCAAGGCGGTTCTGGTGGCGACGCTGGCCTGACCCGGCGGAGCTTATGCGGGGCGGCGCTGAGTCGGTACCGTCGGCAGGCGGAACCACACCGCCTTGCCGGAGTCCGTGGGGCGGTGGCCGCAGGCGGAGCTGAGGGCGCGGATGAGGAGGAGGCCGCGGCCGTGCTCCTGCCAGGGGTCCGGGTCGATGTGACCCGGGGTGGTCAGGTCGCCCGGGGGCGCCGGGTCCGGGTCGTGGACCTCCACCTTGCAGCCGGTCGGCACCAGCTCCACGACCAGCTCTATGGGCCCGTCCCCGGCCGCGTGCTCGATCGCGTTCGCGACCAGTTCCGCCGTGAGCAGCTCCGCCGTGTCGCAGTCCGCCCCGTGCTCCAGCTCGGTCAGCGCCGTACGCACCAACGCGCGGGCCACGGGCACGGCCGCGGCGGTGTGCGGCAGCGCGATGCGCCAGGAGGCGGGGGCGGAGGGTTCTTGCAAGGTGGCGGATCCGTTCATGGAGCAGGTCATGGCTCGTCCTGCTTTCAACGTGACGAATGGTACGGCGCGGACCGGCAGAGCCGCTCGGCGGGCGTCGTGGGGGACCTTCGGCCCCGTTGCCAGCCGGTCTACCCAGAGCAACGCCCCGCCGCGCCCGACCGAGCCCGTCGTTACCGGCTTGTCGAACGTCCGTGACCGAGTGACGGAGGCCCGGCCGGGTCGCGCGGCGGGGCGGCGGGAACCGTCGTTCGGCCTATCGCGCACTCATGACGACAGTCAGATATCGGTGATAGCTTCGTGGGGTAGGGAAGTAGCCGCAGCGTCGCGGTAGCCCCCGAGGAGGCCGCCCGTCATGAGTCCCTTCACCGGCTCCGCCGCCCGCACCTCCGACTGGCGGCATCTACGGTGCGAGATCACCGACGGTGTCGCCACCGTCACCCTCGCCCGCCCCGAGAAGCTCAACGCGCTCACCTTCGGCGCCTACGCCGACCTTCGCGACCTGCTCGCCGAACTCGCCCGGGAGAAGTCCGTACGGGCCCTGGTGCTGGCCGGCGACGGCCGCGGCTTCTGCTCCGGCGGCGACGTCGACGAGATCATCGGCGCGACCCTCGCCATGGACACCGCCCAGCTGCTCGACTTCAACCGGATGACCGGGCAGGTCGTACGGGCCGTACGCGAGTGCCCCTTCCCGGTGGTCGCCGCCGTGCACGGCGTGGCCGCGGGCGCCGGCGCGGTCCTCGCCCTGGCCGCCGACTTCCGCGTGGCGGACCCCACCGCCCGCTTCTCCTTCCTCTTCACCCGCGTGGGCCTCTCCGGCGGAGACATGGGCGCCGCCTACCTGCTGCCCCGCGTCGTCGGCCTCGGCCACGCCACCCGCCTCCTCATGCTCGGCGACCCCGTCCGCGCCCCCGAGGCCGAACGCATCGGCCTGATCAGCCAGCTCACCGACGAGGGCAGCGCCGACGAGGCCGCACAGGTTCTGGCCCGCCGCCTGGCCGAGGGCCCGGCGTTGGCGTACGCCCAGACGAAGGCCCTGCTGACGGCGGAGCTGGACATGCCCCTGTCAGCAGCCGTGGAACTGGACGCCGCCACCCAGGCTCTGCTGATGAACGGCGAGGACTACGCGGAGTTCCACGCGGCGTTCACGGGCAAGCGACCTCCCAAATGGAGGGGACGGTGACTGCGCCCACCCAAGGGGCGCGGGGCAGGGTCGATATGCGGCTCCGCCGCGGGGCGCGACCGGCCACAACGAACCCGCAGCCGCCGAAGCAGACCAGCCGCCCCCACCGAACAGCCGTCATCGGCGGCGGCCCAGGCGGCCTCTATGCCGCCGCCCTCCTCAAACGCCTCGACCCCACCCGCGAGATAACCGTCTGGGAACGCAACGCCCCCGACGACACCTTCGGCTTCGGAGTAGTCCTCTCCGACGAAACGCTGGGCGGCATAGAACACGCCGACCCCCTGGTCTACGAGTCCCTGCAGCAACACTTCATCCGCTGGGACGACATCGACATCGTCCACCGGAACACCCGCCACACCGCCGGAGGCCACGGCTTCGCCGCCCTCGGCCGCCGCCACCTCCTCCAGATCCTGCACGACCGCTGCCGCGCACTCGGCGTCGAACTCCGCTTCGGCACGGAGGCCCCGTACCCCGCCTGGCTCTGCGAGACGTACGACCTGGTCATAGCGGCGGACGGCGTGCACAGCGCGACGCGCGAGGCATACGCGGAGGTGTTCCGGCCGACCATCGAGACGCACCGCTGCCGCTACATCTGGCTCGCCGCCGACTTCGCCTTCGAATCGTTCCGTTTCGAGACAGCCGAGACCGAGCACGGCGTGATGCAGCTGCACGGCTACCCGTACGCGCCGGACGCGTCCACCGTCATCGTGGAGATGCGCGAGGAGGTGTGGCGGGCCGCAGGGCTGGACCGGGCGGACGAGCGGGAGTCGGTCGAACGGTGCGCGAAACTCTTCGCGGACGCGCTCGGCGGTCGGCCCCTGCGCTCCAACAACTCCACCTGGACGACGTTCCGTACGGTCGTCAACGAGCGCTGGTCGCACGGCAATCTGGTGCTGCTCGGCGATGCCGCGCACACCGCGCATTTCTCCATCGGCTCCGGTACGAAGCTGGCTGTCGAGGACGCGCTGGCGCTGGCCGCCTGTCTGGAGGAACAGCCCGATCAGGCAAGGGCGTTGCGAGCGTACGAGGAGGAGCGGCGCCCGGTCGTGGCCTCGACCCAGCGTGCGGCGCGGGCCAGTCTGGAGTGGTTCGAGAACATCGGGCTCCATCTCGCCCAGCCCTCCCGGCAGTTCGCCTTCAACCTCCTCACCCGCAGCCGCCGCGTCACCCATGACAACCTCCGTCTCCGTGACGCGCACTTCACCGAAGCCGTGGAGCGGGAGTTCGGCTGCCCGCCCGGAACGCCCCCGATGTTCACCCCGTTCCGGCTGCGCGGCCTGACCCTGCGCAACCGCGTCGTCGTGTCCCCGATGGACATGTACTCGGCGACCGACGGCGTCCCCGGCGACTTCCACCTCGTCCATCTGGGCGCCCGCGCCCTCGGCGGCGCCGGGCTCGTGATGACCGAGATGGTGTGCGTGAGCCCCGAGGGGCGGATCACCCCGGGCTGTGCCGGGCTCTGGAACTCCCGGCAGTCCGACGCCTGGCGCCGCACGGTGACGTTCGTGCACGAACAGGCACCGGGTACGGCCATCGGCGTCCAGCTGGGCCACTCCGGCCGCAAGGGCTCGACCAAGCCGATGTGGGAAGGCGTCGACGCCCCCCTGGACGCGGGCAACTGGCCGCTGACGGCCGCGTCCCCGATCCCGTACAAGCCCGGCAGCCAGACTCCGCGTGAACTCTCCCGTGCCCAACTGACCGATATCCGCGAGCAGTTCACCGCCGCTGCGTGCCGAGCGGCCCGCAGCGGCTTCGACCTGCTGGAACTGCACTGCGCCCACGGCTACTTGCTCTCCGGCTTCCTGTCCCCGCTGACGAACCTCCGCACCGACAAATACGGCGGCTCCCTCGACCACCGGCTGCGCTTCCCTCTCGAAGTCTTCGACGCCGTACGGTCGGTGTGGCCGGAGGAGCGGCCCATGACCGTCCGGATCTCGGCGACGGACTGGGCCGACGGGGGCACCACGGCTGAGGACGCCGTCGGGATCGCCCGCGCTTTCGCCGCGCACGGCGCCGACGCGATCGACGTCTCGACCGGGCAGGTCGTCGCCGACGAACACCCCGAGTACGGGCGCTCGTACCAGACGCCGTACGCGGACCGCATCCGGCACGAGGTGGGAATGCCGGTGATCGCCGTCGGCGCCATCTCCTCCTGGGACGACGTCAACTCCCTGATCCTGGCGGGCCGCACGGACCTCTGCGCCCTGGGCCGCCCCCACCTGTACGACCCGCACTGGACGCTCCACGCGGCGGCCGAACAGGGCTACACCGGCCCGGCCGTCACCTGGCCCGCCCCTTACCGAGCCGGCAACCGCCGCCCCAACACGGGCCGCACGGACGCCCCCAAACCCCGGTTGGCGCTGGGAAGTTGAGGGCGCCCGTTACGCCAGCTCGACCATCCCCGCCGTCAGCGTCGCCCCGTCAGCCGGGTCGACCAGGATGAACGCCCCCGTCCGCCGTACGTCCGCGTAGTCGTCCAGCGCCAGCGGTTCCGCCGTGCGCAGTACGATCCGGCCGAGGTCGTTCGTGGTCAGCTCGGGGTATCCGCCGAGTTCCTTGACGATCGCCTTGACGGTCCGAGTGGTGTGCCGGAGCAGCACGCGGTCACCCAGGCGCAGCGGCCGCTCCGCGAGATGGCAGACGGCGGCCCGGACGTCCTGCGTCAGCGTCGGCGCGTCCGCGCCGCCCGCCGTGATCATGTCCCCACGGGAGATGTCCCGCTGGTCCGCCAGCCGCACGCTGATCGACTGCGGCGCGTACGCGATCTCCGCCGCCTCGCCCAGGACATCGATCCCCGTGATCTCGGAGGTCTCGCCCGACGGGTGGACGCTCACCCGGTCACCCACCCGCAGCGCCCCCGACACCAGCTGCCCTGCGTAGTGGCGGACTTCGTCGTGCCGGATCACATACTGCACGGGGAAGCGCGCCGGAGCGTCCCCGGCCTCCGTGCCCACCGGCACGGTCTCCAGGAACTCCAGGAGCGCCGGGCCGCCGTACCAGTCCATGTGGCCGGACCGGTCGACGACGTTGTCACCGACCAGCGCCGAGACCGGGATCGAGGTGAAGCCGGGCAGTCCCAGTGCGTCGGCGTGGCGCGTGAAGTCCTCGACGATCCGGCGGAACTCCTTCTCCTCGTACCCGACGAGGTCCATCTTGTTGACGGCCAGCACCACGTGCCGCACCCGCAACAGGGCAGCCACGGCCGCATGCCGCAGCGTCTGCTCGACGACGCCGTTGCGCGCGTCGACGAGGACGATCGTCAGCTCGGCGGTGGACGCGCCGGTCACCATGTTGCGGGTGTACTGCACATGGCCGGGGGTGTCGGCGAGGATGAACCGGCGGCGCGGGGTCGCGAAGTAGCGGTACGCCACGTCGATCGTGATGCCCTGCTCCCGCTCGGCCCGCAGACCGTCCGTCAGCAGCGCGAGGTCGGGGGTCTGCTGGCCACGGCCGGCGGAGGCTCGCTCCACCGCCTCCAACTGGTCCGTCAGAACCGACTTGGAGTCGTGCAGCAGCCGCCCGACCAGCGTGGACTTGCCGTCGTCGACCGACCCGGCCGTCGCGAAGCGCAGAGTGTCGATGGTGGCCGAGGGTTTCTCGGTCGGAGTCGTGCTCATGCTTAGAAGTACCCCTCGCGCTTCCGGTCCTCCATCGCGGCCTCGGACATCTTGTCGTCCGCGCGCGTCGCGCCCCGCTCGGTCAGCCGGGAGGCCGCGATCTCGGTGATGACCTGCTCCAACGTCACCGCGTCCGAGTCCACCGCGCCCGTGCAGGACATGTCACCCACGGTCCGGTACCGCACCTGCCGCTTCTCGACGGTCTCGCCGTCCTTGGGGCCGCCCCACTCGCCGGCGGT
>NZ_JBHVDX010000231.1:0-16178 GCF_042802555.1 Streptomyces sp. NPDC057474
GTCCTCGGCGCGCGGCTGCAGCAGGTCTTCGGCATGGCCGAGGGACTGCTGACCTCGGTCTCCGGGACCGGGCGGGAAGGAGCCGATGCGGACAGGCTCCGGTGGTGGGTGATGTTTCAGGAACCGGTGACCGGACGCAGGGACATGAGATGGCTGCCGGATCCGAGTCCGTCGATGTCCTCCGTGCAGTGCCAGCCCTCGGGTGCGCTGAACCGTCCGGTGGTGCCGGGCGGCAGTACGGCCTTCACCGTGAGGGTGTTGCCGCTGATCGACCAGGCGACGGACGCGGTGCCGTACGGAGTGTTGATCGAGGCCTCGGCGGAGGTGAGCGTGGAGCCGGGACGTGGGGCGATGTCGAGGGTGCGGTAGCCGGGCGTGGTGGGCCGCAGACCCGCCACGGATCGGTAGAGCCAGGCGGCGACCGCACCGTAGGCGTAGTGGTTGAACGACAGCATCGTGCCGGCCTTCTCGACGTCGATGGTGCCGTCGGGGCGGATGGCGTCCCACCGTTCCCACATCGTGGTGGCGCCGCGGGCGACCTGGTAGAGCCAGCCCGGACACTCGGGGTTGAGCAACAGCTCGTACGCCTCGGCCACATGGCCGGTGCTGCTGAGGGCCGGCAGCACGAACGGTGTGCCCAAAAAGCCGGTGGCGATACGGCCGCCGTGGGCGCGCACCAGACTCGCGAGGGCCTTGCCCACATCGGCGCGCTCGGTCGCGGGCACGATGCCGAACTCCAGGGCGAGCGCGCAGCCCGTCTGGGTGGTGCGGGCGTGATCGCCCCACTTGCGCCAGGCGGCCTCGGCAGTACGCCGGTGCAGCGCCTCGTACCGTGCGGCGTCGTCGGGGCGGCCCAGTGCACGGTCGGCGTCGGCGAGCAGACGGGCGCTGTGCGCGACGAAGGCGGTGGCGACACAGCCGGAGTCGGTGGTGGCGGCCGCCGGGTCCTCCGGTGGCGCGGCGGGGTCGAGCCAGTCACCGAGTTGTGCGTTGCCGCTCCAGGTCCCGTCCTCGTCCAGGTGATCGACGGTGAAATCGACCCACGCGCGCATCGCCGCGTAGTGGCGTTCCAGCATGTCGGGCCGGCCGTAGGCCTCGTAGAGGGCGGCCGGTACGACCGTGGCGGCGTCGCCCCAGCCCGCGGCGGCGCCCGCGAACGGCAGCTCGGCGGGCGGGAGTTCGCCGAGCGGCACGTCGGGGATCACCAGCGGGACCGCGCCGTCGGGCCGTTGCTCGATGCGGAGGTCGGTGAGCCAGCTGTCGAGGAAGGAGCCGCTGTCGAACGTGGCGCACGCCGTCGGGGCGAAGGCCATGATGTCGCCGGTCCAGCCGAGCCGCTCGTCCCGCTGCGGGCAGTCCGTGGGCACGGCGAGGAAGTTGCCGCGCTGGGAGCGTACGACGTTGGCGTACAGGGTGTTCACGCGGTCGTCGGAGCAGCGGAACCCGCCGATGCGGCGCAGATCGCTGGCCACGACCTCGACCTCGACCGCCTCGACGGTCACGTCGGGTGAGGTGCCGATCTCGGCGTACCGGAAGCCGTGGAAGGTGAACTCCGGCGTCAGTTCGGCCGGGCCGCCGGCCAGGGTGTACTGGTCTGTGGCCCGGGCGCCGCGCAGGATGCTCGTCAGCAGGCGGCCGTCGGCATCGAGGACCTCGGCGTGCCGGACGGTGACGGTGCTCCCTCGTGGTCCGTCGACGCGGAGCCGTAGCCAGCCGGTCAGGTTCTCGCCCGCGTCGACGGCGATCGTGCCGTCGGGGAGGGTCCGCTGCTCGGGCCGGACTACCTGGACGACGCGCACGGGCGGGTGGGCCCGTTGTGCCAGCCCCTTGGGCAGGGGCAGGACGGCGACGGGTTCCCAGTCACGGTCGACGAAGTGCGGCAGCTGCCAGCCGTTGGGCTCGTGGCGGAGGTCGCGTTCGCAGCCGTCGTACAGGTCCGCCGCCAGCAGGTCGCCGTATCCGCCCTTCCAGTGGCCGTCGGTGGTGATCGTGACCCTGGTCCCGTCGGCCAGGTCGACTTCGAGCTGGGCGAGCAGTGCCGTCGTGTCGCCGTAGACGTCGCGGTTCTTGTGCCAGGTGAGGTGGCCGCGGACCCAGCCGTCGCCGATCGCGGCGGAGAGCGCGTTCGCGCCGGGGCGGAGCAGGTCGGTGACGTCGTAGCTGGCGTAGAGCAGCCGGTTGGGGTAGCTGGTCCAGCCCGGTTCCAGCAGGTCGGCGGAGACGGGACGGCCGTTGACCGTGGTGCGGTGCACGCCGAGCGAGGTGACGTACAGGCGGGCGGACACCGGCTCCGCCGGGAGGTGGAACTCCCGGCGGAGCAACGGCACGGGGCCGGGGGAGGTACGGCCCCGGTCACTGGGCAGATGGACGGGGCGGGCCGCCCAGTCCACGTCGTCGAGCAGCGCGGCCTCCACCCGGGCGGAGTCGCTCCATGGCGTCCACCCGAGGTCGGTGCGGACACGGACACGCCAGTACCGGGTCTCGCGACTGTTCAGCGGTTGCGCCGGCCACGGGTGGTCTGTCACCGCGTCGGACTCGACTTCTCCGCTGGACGTGGTGTCGCCGAAGGACGGGTCGGTCGACACCTCGACCTCGTAGGCCTGTTGGAGGATGCCCGGCCGTGCGCCGGTCAGCGACCACGAGAGGCGCGGCATGGCGTACGGGGTGGCGACGAGGCCGGAGTCGTCCGAGGTGCGCAGGCCGGTGACCGAGGTCGAGGCGTCCGTCGTACGGTGTGGCGTGGGGCTCGACGTGTTCATCGCTGGAGGTGCCTCCGGAGGAATCGCAGGGTGGACCCGTGCAGCGTGGTGCGGTGGGGGACGGTTCCCCAGGCGTGGTCCGCGCCTTCGACGATCTCGAGCTCCGCGTTCCCGTCGTAGTGGTCCAGGTAGCGGCGTACGTACTGCAGCGGGGCGATGTCGTCCTTGTCACCGTGCAGGATGTGGACCGGCCCGGTGTACGCGCCGGACCGCCCATAGACGTCGAGGCCGGCGATGTCCTCGACCATGGCCGGGCTCACCCGGTGGCCGTCGGCGTCGAAGTACCCCTTCTCCTCGATCTCCGCCGCGATCCTGCGCCCCTTGAGATATCCCTTGCCGATCTCGAAGGGGGCCACCGCCGCCGGGGACCACAGACACAGCGCGCCGATCCCGCTCTCCTCGGCGGCCGTGATCCCGGCGACCACACCTCCCATGCTCATGCCGACCAGGCCGATACGGTCGGGGTCGACGAAGTCGAGGGTCCGGACCGTCCGCAGGATCGCGCGGGTCTCGGCGATCTCGCCGGTGATGGTCACGTCGAAGAAGTCGCCGTCGCTCTCCCCGTGGCCCGAGAGGTCGAAGCGGACCGAGGCGATCCCGTTCGCGGCCAACAGCCGGGACATGGCGACGAAGTTCGGCAGTTCGAGGCGGTTGGAGGTGAAGCCGTGGACGAACACCACGGTCGGATGACGGGTGTCCGCCGGTCCTTCGGGGATGTGCAGCGTCGAGCGCAGCGTCAGGTCGTCGTGACGGAAGTCGTGGTGGCGGATCAAGGCACAGCCTTTTCGGTCGTGACGGTGGTGGGAGCGCCGCTGAGGTCGGCAGGCGCCGCGGGCTGGGAAGCGTCGGCAGGCGACTGGGGTCGGGGGGCGTCGGCGGGCTCGGGCTGGGCGGCCTTGGACAGGCGCGGCACCCAGGCGAGGCCGATGACCGCCGAGACCACCGTGACGCCGAGGAGCAGGCCGAAGAACAGCCCGGTGTGGCCCAGGGCGAAGGCGGGCGTGCCCAGTGCGGCCAGTCCGGCGAGGGCCCGGGTGAAGGCCATGGTCACGCCGGTCGCGGTGGCCCGCAGCAGGGTCGGGAAGAGTTCCTGGGACCAGATCTTGTAGATGGACTCGCCGGCGAAGGAGTTGCCGAGGCCGGAGACGAGCATGACGGCGACGAGGGTGAACCTGCCGGGTCCGAGCAGTGCGGGCAGTGCCCAGGCGATGACGATCAGAGCGGTGCCCGCGGCGAACCAGGCGTGCCGGGCGGGCCGGTCGACCACGCGCATGAACACCAGGCCGGCGACGAAGCCCACCGGAAGTCCGAGGAGGGTCAGTTGCGAGTACTCCGCGACCTCCCCCTTGGCCAGAGCGGTCCACAGGAAGGTGCCGAACTGACCGAGGGTGTTCGCGCCGAGGTTCCAGGTGGCGTAGTAGAGGCCCGTCGCGAGCAGGGCGTAGACGGTCGGTGCCCGGAAGAGATCCCGGACGCGACTGAACTCGATGGTCCCGGCGGCGGAGTTCGGTTGTGCGTCGGCGGCCCGGCGCGCGGCGGTCCATTCGGCCGACTCGCTGAGGGTGAGGCGCAGGAGCAGCACCACGACGGCCACGACCAGCAGGTGGGCGAAGAGGATCCGGCCGCCGAGCATGCCCTGGGCTCCCATGAAGGAACTGAGCAGCAGCACGGCCACGATGCCGGCGAGCCAGAGCATGCTGGAGAACACCACCATGGTGCCCTTCTTGCCGGCCGGTGCCTCCTCGTTGACGAGTGCGAGCGACACGGGGAGGTCCGCTCCGATGGCCAGACCGGTGGTCACGACTCCGGCGTACAGCAGAACGGGGCTCGCGGCCACGAGGAGCAACAGGACGCCGGCCGCGTACAGGACGAGCGAGAGGGTGAAGATCGTCCGGCGGCCGAAGCGGTCGCCCAGTCGACCGCCGAAGAGCGCACCGGCGGCGAACGCCAGGGTCTGCAGTCCCAGCAGGGAGCCGATGGCCTCGGGACTGAGCTGGAGCGGCGCGGCGTAGTAGCCGCCGATGGCGATTCCCGACGTCACCAGGGCGGCGGCGTCCAGGTAGGAGGCCATGCCGGCGAGTGTCGCGGTCTTCCAGGGGTTGCTCGTGGTGCTTCTCAGGCCAGACATGGGTCCTCTTCGTTGAGTACCGGAGAGACGGGAACGGTGGGGGACCTGAAGCGTGGCGCTCGGGGAGAGTTGCCGGATTCAGCTACTGAGCGTTACTTAATCGCGCCACTTAAACGTGTAGGTTGACTGAGCGGGTAAGCTAGCCCGCAATCGCGGGGTTTGGCAAGAGGTCTGTCAGAGCTGTCAGAGGGTGGGGATGCATGGCCGGGACGTCCAGAGGCAGACGGGTGACCAGCGGGGACGTCGCGCGGGAGGCCGGAGTCTCGCGGGCGACGGTCAGCTACGTCCTCAACGACACCCCGCACCAGAAGATCGCCGAGGCGACGCGGCGCCGGGTGTGGGAGGCCGCCGCCCGGCTCGGCTACGCACCCTCGGCCGCCGCGCGCACACTGCGCACGGGGCGTTCGGACATCGTGCTCGGCGTGCTGCCGGACTGGCCGATCCAGCATGTACTCGGGCGCTTCATCCAGCATCTGACCAACGCCTTCGCCGAACACGAGTTCACTTTCCTCGTGCACTCCTCGGCCCGGCCCGCCCGGCCCCTGCGTGAGATCTGGCGGGCCCTGACGCCCGCCGCGGTCCTGGCCCTGAACGAGTTCCCCGAGACCGAAGCCGAGGCCATGCGCGCGGCGGGCATCGAGGTCGTCATGACGATGCACGGTCCGACGTCGGGAGACGTCCGGTCCGCTCTGGTGTCCGAGGAACCGATCGGCGCGCTCCAGGCCCGCCATCTCGTCGACTCGCACCGCCGGCTCGGCTACGCCTACCCGGACCTGCCACGACTCGACGTCCTGGCCCAGCCGCGGCTGGACGGCGTCCGCCAGGTCTGCGCCGAACGCGGTCTTCCCGAGCCCGATGTCCGCGCTGTCCCGCTGGAGCTGGACGGTGCCACGGAGGCGGTGAAGACATGGCTCGCGGCCGACCCGCCGGTGACGGGCATCTGCGCGTTCAACGACGACATCGCCATGGCGGTGCTGCTGGCCCTGCAGTCCCTCGGGCTGCGCGCCCCGCAGGACCTCGCCGTGATCGGCGCCGACGACATCCCGAGCTCGGCCCTGCTGCGACCGTCGCTGACCACGGTCGTCCGCGACACCGACACCCTCGCGCGGGGGCTGGCCCGCCGCGTCGTCGACGCGCTCGACCGGAAGGACGTGCCCACCGAGCCCATCGAGGATCCGCTGCGGGTGGAATTGCGGGACTCGGCCTGACCGGGTTCTCGGCCGGCCGGCCGATGGCAGCCGGGGTGGCGGCGGACCTGGGCCACTCCCGGGTCCGGGCACGCCCCTTCGGACGACCCATCGCCGTACGGCTGCCGCGCGACGCGAAAGGCGATGCCTGCTGGATCGGGGAATCGTCGCGCTCCGTGAGAAGGCTGGACGGCGAGCGGGGCGTCCGGTTACGGTTCCGCCCGTCCCCTTCGGTGCGAGGCGTCCCGCGCCACTCGGATGAACCACGAGGCCGCGGCCCGCTGTTCGGCTGGAGACGTACGACCCCGCACGGCCCGGCAGGAACGAGCGCACGCGCCCGAGCCGTACGACCGCATACGCCAGGGCCTCGGCCCCGTTCCCATCGAAGCCCGCCCGCTCTGTTCGAAGCCCGCCCGCTCTGTCTCGCAGGCACCCCTGCGCTCGGCGAGCGGGCATCCCCACCGCACGGCTCCGCTCCGGCGCGACGACTTTCCCGCCGGGCCGCGATCACGTCGACGAAGAACCCCCAGGAGGTCCAGATGACCACGCCCCCTCCGCCGTTCGACCCGGAGCTGGCCGCCGCTCTCGTCGCTCTCGGAGACCAGGCGCCGACCACCGCGACCCCGGACGACATACCCGCGGCGAGGGAACGGCTCAACGGTGAGGTCCCCCTTCTCACGAACGACGAACTGAGCTGTGGCGGGCTCTTCGACGTACAGGAGCGCGCGGTGCCCGGCCCGCTGGGCGCGCCGGACGTCTCGCTGCTGATCTGTCGGCCCACCTCCGTGGCGGCCCCACGCCCGATCGTCTACTTCACGCACCCCGGGGGCATGATCGTGGGCACCAACCGGCTGGGCCTGCCCCTCGACTGGGCGGAGGAACTGGGCCTGGTCGTGGTGTCGGTGGAGTACCGGCTCGCCCCCGAGCACCCGCACCCGGCACCGGTCGAGGACTGCTACGCGGGTCTGCTGTGGACGGCGGCACACGCCAAGGAGGTCGGCGGCGATCCGGACCGCATCATCCTGGCCGGGGGCAGCGCGGGCGGCGGACTCGCCGCGGCGCTGGCTCTCC
Source organism: Streptomyces sp. NPDC057474 (assembly GCF_042802555.1). Lineage (NCBI taxonomy): Bacteria > Bacillati > Actinomycetota > Actinomycetes > Kitasatosporales > Streptomycetaceae > Streptomyces > Streptomyces sp. NPDC057474. The sequence continues at coordinate 7,146 of NZ_JBHVDX010000231.1, forward strand.
TCACACGTGACCGCCGGGGCCCTCGCCCCATCGGCCAGCTGCTGATGTGCCCGATGCTCGACGACCGCAACGACACCTTGTCCGCCCATCAGATGGCCGGGCTCGGCGTATGGGACCGCACGGCGAACGAAACCGGGTGGAACGCCCTGTTGGGGGAGACGCGCGGCACCGACGACGTCGAGCCGTACGCCGCTCCGGCCCGCGCGACCGACCTCTCCGACCTGCCTCCGGCCTTCATCGACGTCGGCTCCGCGGAAACGTTCCGGGACGAGGACGTCACCTACGCCTCCAGGATCTGGCAGGCCGGGGGAAGCGCCGAACTGCATGTGTGGCCGGGCGGCTTCCACGGCTTCGACGGCCTCGTGCCCCAGGCCGCCCTCTCGGTCGACGCGAGGGAGGCCCGTCTGCGGTGGCTCCGGCGACTGCTGGGGGAATGACAGGAGAGGACCGCGTTCCACGCCGTCGGCCCGCCCCGCGCTGTCGTCGCAGCACGGTGCGGGCCGATCCGTCAGGCGGAGCGCGGCCGCTCCGGTCCTGCCGGTGCAGGAGAGATCCAACCGAGTCCGGTCAGTCGGTCATCGCGTCGCGGACGAGGGCGGTGTCCACGAACTGCTCGAAGCGGACGATGAGTCCGCCGCGTACGACGAAGTGGTGGGCGACACGGACGTCGATCGCCCTGGCGGTGGCCTTGTTGGTGGCGGTGTAGCGGGCCAGGACGACGACGTTCTCGCCGTCGACGACGTAGGTGTCGTCGTGGGCGGTCCAGCCGTCCCAGCCCTGGCCGAGCTTCTCCATCACGTTGGCGGTGACCCCGTCGGGGGTGCGGTAGGTGCCGGCGAGAGGGAAGCCGGCCATCTCCGTCCACTCCACGTCGGGGGCGAGGGTGGCGCGCAGGGCTTCCAGGTCACCTGCGGCGGAGGCCAGGTACTGGCGGCGTACGACGTCGGCGGGTGCGGTGGAGGTCGCGAACTCGCTCATGTCAGCCCCACTTCATCTCGCCCTTGGCGACCTTCGCGCCGATCTGCGCGGCGATCTGCATCCCGTTGTCCGGGTAGCGCTTGACGAGGGCCTCGGTGAGGGAGGCACCGTCTGCGGCCTTGTCCAGCTCCTCCTCGAAGGCGAGCAGGTAGGCGCGGGTGGCCGCGATGGCGGAGGCGTCGGCCGCCGTGCCGGGCGGACGGTGGCCGGGGACGACCAGTTCCGGCTGGAGCGCGGCCATCTCGTCCAGCAGGTCGATCCAGGCGGCGCGGTCGCCCGGGGTGGGGGTGTCGGCGACCCAGACGTGCTCCTGCTGGAAGAGCAGTACGCCGCCGAGGAGGGCGCGGTGCTCGGCCTGCCACAGGTAGTGGCGGTCGGGCAGCGCGGCCGGGCCGCCCCTGAGCTCGAAGCGGTGGCCCTCGAGGGTGAGGCCGCCGGTCAGCGGGGTCAGCTCGACCAGGCGGGTGGGGAGGTTCGCGCCGAGCGTCGCCCACGCCTTGAGCTTGCCCTCGTAGGAGTGCTGGATGTGCTCGATGACGATCGGCGTGGCCACGAAGACCGCGTCGGGGAAGGCGTCCGCGATCACTTCGGCGCCGAAGTAGAAGTCGGGGTCGCCGTGGCTGACGAAGACGGTCGTCAGCTTTTTGCCGGAGTCGAGGATCTCGGCGGCCAGCCGGTGGCCGTCGGCACGGGTGAAGGCGGCGTCGACCAACAGCGCCTCGGTCTCGCCGGTGACGAGCGTGGCCGTCTTGTTCTTGACGCCGGCCGGGAAGTCGAGGTCGAGGACCTTGAACGAGAGGGTGCTCACGGGAACTCCTTGAGGGGGGTGGGGACGGAGAAGGTCATGAGGTAAGGGTGGCCGCGTGGGACGCCAGCCGCTGGTCGACCTCGTCCGCGGTGGCGCGGCCGTAGGCCAGAGGGGCGATGGAGCCACCTTCAACGGCCAGCAGGGTGGGGAAGCCCGTGACACCCAGTTCGGCCGCGCGGCGGAAGTCGGCCTCGGCGGCAGCCCGCGCCTCGGCAGACTCGAAGGCGGCCACGACGGCGTCGGCGTCCAGGCCGGCGGCCTCGGCGACCACGCGATACGTGGCCGGGTCGGACAGGCTGCGGCCGTCGGCGTAGAAGGCGTGCTGCAGGTCCGTCGCCAGGGCTGCGGCCCGGTCGGGGCCGGCCTGCCGCAGGGCGGCCATGCCGCGGGCGGCGGCCTCGGAGTCCATGACGAACGAACCGTCGGCGATCAGCCGCTCGTAGCCCTCGCCGAACTCGGCACCGGTCAGCTCCGCGATCTGGGCGTTCGCGCCCTGGACATAGCCGAACTCGCGGATAGGCACCCGGCGCGATCCGGTGAACAGACCGCCGGAGACCACCTCCACCGGCAGCCCGGGATGGCGCGAGACCACCTCGCGGAGCGTCACGGAGAATCCGTGGGACCAACCGCAGTAGGCGTCGAAAACGTAGACCAGCTTCATCGTGACCTCAACAGGCGTGTGATGGCCCACCCGATGCGGGCGATCACCTGACAGAACAGTAACTGACGTGTCAGGTATTCCGGAAGCTGTGGGTGAGGTGGGCCATACGGACGTGGCTCGGGTCAGGACGTCGGGAGTGGCTCGGCGTGCAGGTCAGGGCAGTCGGGGCAGTACGATCCGAGCCGTGTGGCTGAGGATGCGAAGATCCTCCGCGAACCGCTCGCGGTCTGCCACCGGGAGGGGGTTGAGGAAGTACTCCTTGATGTTATCGACGTGGACCAGAGACGCGCGAACCGTCGTCCCCTCGCCCAGCGGGGTCAGCCGTACCAGCTTTCCGCGCCGGTCGGCGGGGGACTCCGCCCGGGTGACGAGCCCGGCCGCCTCCATGCGGTCCACCAGTCGGGTGGCCCCGCCGGTGGTGAGGACCTGCTCCTGCGCGATGGCCCGCATGGACAGGCCCGGCTCGCCTGCCCGCCCGAGGATCAGCAACACCTCGAACATCAGGTGGCTGATGCCGCACTCGACCTCGAGCGCCCGCCCGAGGATGTACTCCAGCCGGTTGGCCGCCCCTTGCAGCCGCCCGAACGCGAGGATGAGTTCGTGGTCGGCGGCCTCCTTGGCCGTACTGATCCCTGCCTGCTCGCTCACGGCCGCGCCGCCCCTCTCCTGGTCCAGACTGCCACCGTACCGATCTTGCCCCGGGCGAGGCAGGCTACAGCCGATCGGCCCCGCGGCACCGCCCGCCGCTACGCGCCCGGGTGCAGGCCGAGCCAGCCGGGCGTCGGGTCGCCCTTGACCTCGCCGAAGTACAGGGCGAAGGTCTGCTTCCAGCGCTCGACCGCGGCACGGTCGGCCATGAAGCGGGGGAAGCCGTCCACGTTGGCGTCGGCGTACTTCCAGATCGGCTTCAGGCTGGCCGGGGGAGTCACGTCGGTGCGGACGGACCAGCCGTTGAAGGAGCCGTTCTGCATCTCCGTCGACAGCTGCCAGTTGAGGAAGAGCTTGGCGGCGGTGGAGTTCTTCGCCTCTTCGAGGATGGCGGTGCGCTGGCCCCAGGCCATGAACGGGTGTCCGGCTTCGATGGCGAACGTCACGGGGGAGGAGCCGACCGCGGACCCCGCCGTCCCGACCCCGATCGTCTTCTGCCCGCCGAAGACGGCGTCGCCCGGGGAGTTGCTGCCCCGCCCGAACTGGACGCCCTGGGCGGCGAACCCGGCCACCCAGTCCCAGCCGTACGTGCGGGCGTACAACGCGTAGAGGTAGAGGACCGCGTCGTCGTCGTGCGGGTACGACGAGGCGATCTTCCCCTTCCACTTCGCGTCGACCAGGTCGAGCGGGGTGAGCGGCGTCTTCGAACCGACCGCCGCCGTGTCGTACATGAAGCTGAAGGCGATCGCGCCGGTGGCCACCCACGCGCCCTGCGGATCCTTGAACGCGTCGTACACCTTGGAGAAGCCGGCCGGCTTGTAGTGCAGCAGGCGGCCCTGCTGCTTCCAGCGGTCGAAGTCGTGCAGGGTCTGGAACTGGACGACGTCCGGCACGAGGGTGTCGGTGGCCAACTGGTTGTCGACCCGCACGTCGTGGTACTTGCTGTAGTCGACGATCAGCGTCAGGTCGATCTCGGGGAAGCGGTCCCTGAAGGCCGCCTTGGTGCCGTCCTGTTGGGTCGGGGTGTCGCCGCCCGCGTAGACGACGAGCTTGCCGCCCTCCGCGAGCGCGGCCCGGTACAGCTCGTCGAGCGTACGGGTCTCCTCGCGCCCGCCCGTACGACGGGATTTCGCCGACGAGGCCGCGGCCGTACCGGCCGAGGCGCCGAACGCGCCGATACCGACAGCGGTGCCGGCGCCGGTGGCGAGGACATGTCGCCTGCTGAAGCTGGACATGCTGAGGAGACCTCTCTGAGGGGGGCGGATGACACCCGGGCCTGGCTCCGCCATGGCCGCCGGGCATCACCCATCCTGATGCCGACGCCGACGAATGGGCAACGTTTCCCAAACCTCCGACCCAAATTCAACCGAACGGTTGAACGCCCGCTGGATCTCTCGGCGCCGACGGCTCACTCCACCGGTCGTGCCGTGGACCGGCGCGGCACGAGCGTGGGGGAGAGGGTGACCTTGGCCGTCGGGCGGTCACGATCGGCGATCCGGTCCAACAGGAGCCGTACGGCGTTCCGGCCCATCTCCTGGCCGGCCTGGTCGACGCTGGTGAGCGAGATCGGGCCGAACGCGGCGAACGTCGTGTTGTCGTAGCCGGCCACCGAGAGGTCGCCCGGAACGGACAGACCGGCATCGGCGACCGCTTCCAGCACGCCCATAGCGACGATGTCCGCCCCGGCGAAGAGGGCCGTCGGCCGGGTGGTGGCGGGCCGGGCCAGCAGTTCCCGGGCCGCCCGGTGACCACCCTCCTGGGTGTAGCTGGTGGAGATCACATCGATCCGCTCCTCCAGCCCGTGCGCCCGCATGGCCTGCCGATATCCGTCTGCGCGCCGGGCGTTGGGCATCTCCGCGAGGCGCGTCGGATCGGTCTCGTGATGCTCGACGTGGGCGATCCGGTGGTGTCCGAGACCGGCGAGGTGGCGGACGACCAGGGCCGCCCCCTCGACATCGTCGTCGGTCACGGTGTCGTACACCGGAGAGGAACCGTGGCGGCCGACGACGACGGTTGGTACCTCGGCGGCGACGTGCTCCAGGTGTGCGCGTGAGGAGACCGGTGCGACCAGGATGAGACCGTCCATGCCGCGGTCGATCATCGCCTCGGTGACCCGGGCCTCCGCCTTCTCCCCGTTGCAGCCCGGCCCCAGGAACACCTGGTAGTCGGTCTCCTCCAGTGAGTCGGTGACGCCGTCGAGAATCTCGGGAAAGAACGGGTTGCGGATGTCGGGCAGCATCACGCCGACGGTGTATGTCTGCCCCCGGAGGGCCCGGGCGCCCGCGTGCGGCCGGTAGCCCAACTCGTCGATCGCGCGGCGCACTTTGGCCTGCATCTCGGGGCTGGCCCCGTAGGCGTTGCGCAGCACCTTGGACACGGAGGTGACGGACACCCGGGCGTGTCGCGCGACGTCGACGATGGTGGTCCTGCGACGTGATGCTGTCGGCTCCATCCGGGTCCTTGCCTCTCGGGGTGGCGTCGGGCGGCCGAGTCTAAGCCGGATTCCGCAGCTCAGGGGGCGGCCCGGAACGGGGATGCGCTGTCGTCGTAACGCCACCGAAGTGTGTGCGCAACATCTTGACGTCATGCGGGAGGCTCCCTAAGGTCTGGCCACATCCTTTGGGAAACGTTACCCACAAACCGTTCCGGCCCCACGGTCCGGCGTCGGGACACCATCGCGCCGAGTCGAACCCCAGGACGAAGAGAACCGGCGGCGCCCCCTGTGGGGCGCAGTGCCGGACAGTTGATCCAGCAGATGTATTGAATCGTTTCAAGAGAGGAGGTTCGTAGGTGACTGTCACCCCGCACCAGCAACTTCCGGACGTCGACCGGCCCCCGGGCGCGGAACCGGCTCCACGGGGTCGGCGCGCGCGAACCACTCCGCCATGGTGGTTCGCCCTTCCCGCGATGCTGCTGTTCGCCTTTGTCGTCCTGGTGCCGAGTGCGCGCGGTGTGTACTACGCCTTCACCGACTGGGACGGACTCTCCCCCGACTTCTCCTTCGTCGGCCTGGACAACTTCTCCGAGATGTTCCGCGACGAGGACGCGATGCAGGCCATCCGGCACACCCTGCTGATCGCCGTCTCCATCACGGTCGTGCAGAACGCGGTGGGCCTGCTGCTGGCCCTCGGCGTCAACTCGGTCATCAAGTCGCGCAATGTGCTCCGGGTGTTCCTGTTCGCCCCGGCCGTGATCACCCCGGTCGTCACCGCCTACCTCTGGCGCAATCTGCTCGGCCCGGACGGCGCGGTCAACAGCCTGCTCGGTGCCGTCGGCCTGGGGGGATGGCGGCAGGACTGGCTGGGCAGCCCGACTCTGGCGCTGTGGTCGGTGGTCGGCGTGATCGTATGGCAGTTCGCGGGCTATTCCATGGTCATCTTTCTCGCCGGGCTGCAGTCGGTGCCCAAGGAGGTCCATGAGGCGGCGGCCATGGATGGGGCCGGTCCCGTACGGCGCTTCTGGTCGGTGACCAGGCCGCTGCTGGCCCCGGCCCTCACCATCAACCTGATGCTGTCGATCATCGGCGGAATCAAACTCTTCGACCAGGTCTACGCGTTGACGGGCGGCGGACCCGGACACGCCACCGACACCATCTCGACGCTGATCTACAAGGACGCCTTCACCCTCGGCGAGTTCGGCTACAGCATCGCGCTCGCGGTCGTCCTCACGATCATCGTGGCGGTCGTCTCGTCCGGGCAGTACCTCGCGCTGTCCCGCAACGAGAGGGCCGCCTCATGAACCGCTACCGCCGCCGCACCCTGGCGTTGGAACTGACGATGATCGCCGCCGCCCTGTTCGTCGCCTTCCCGGTGTACGTCCTGGTCAACCTGGCGGTCCGGCCCCCGTCGGACACCTCCTCGCCGATCAGCCCGACGAGTTCGCCCACCCTCGACAACTTCACCCAGGCCTGGCAACAGGGCGCGCTGGGCGGTGCGTTGGTCAACAGCGTGCTGGTGACGGTGTGCAGCGTCGTCGTCGTGCTCGCGGTGTCGGCGCTGGCGGCGTACCCGCTGGCCCGGGCCACGGCCCGCTGGTCCCGGGGAACGTATCTGACCATTCTCCTCGGCCTCGCCCTCCCGTTCCAACTCGCCTCCCTGCCGCTGTACCAGACCATGCGCGATCTGGGCCTGCTCGGCACCCCCTGGGCGCTGGTCCTCTTCTACTCGGGCCTGCAGGTGCCGTTCACCGTCTTCCTCTACGTCGGCTTCCTGCGCGCCCTGCCGCGTGACTTCGAGGACGCGGCCTTCATCGACGGCTGCACCCCGCTGCAGGGCTTCCGGTACGTGGTCCTGCCCATGCTCAAACCGGTCACGGTGACCGCCCTGGTCCTCAACACGGTCTCCGTCTGGAACGACTTCTTCACCCCACTGCTGTACCTCAGCGGCAGCGCCCAGCAGACCCTGCCGGTTGCCGTCACGGGTTTCGTCGGCCAGTACGTCACCGACTGGAACCTCATCTTCGCCGCACTGGTGATCAGCATCCTGCCTGTCCTGCTCATCTACTTCCTGCTGCAGCGCAGCATCATCAACGGCTTCGCGGGAGGGCTGCGGGGATGACCCCCGACACCCGACCGACCCTCATGCACGGTGGCTCTTTCCCCGAGGGGGACTTCATGAAGACACGCACACTCCCGGTCCTGATCGCCGCGGTCACCTCCATGGCCGTGCTGACCGCGTGCAGCGGCGGCACCAAGGCGGGCTCCGGCGGCTCGGGCGGCGGCTCGGGTGGCAGCAAGACGCTGACACTCTCGTCGGTCGACCAGGGCTCGATCCAGGACGTCGTCAAGGCGTTCGAGAAAGCCAACCCCGGCGTCAAGGTCCGCTACACCACCAGCGGCGCCGACCAGTACCAGCAGCAGATCCGGACCCAGCTGTCCTCGGGCACCGCGCCTGACGTGATGTCGGTCTGGCCCGGCAACGGCAACCCGGGCGCCACCTACGTGCTCGCCAAGCCGGGCTATCTGCGCGACCTGTCGGACCGGCCCTGGGCCGCCAAGCTGCCGGACGCGATGAAATCCGTCGCCCAGTACGAGGGCAAGACGTACAACGCGGTCTTCGGGCAGAACGGCATCGGAGCGGTCTACAACGAGCAGGCCCTGAAGAAGGCCGGGCTCACCGCGCCGGACACCTGGACGGAGCTGCTGGACTTCTGCAAGGCCGCGAAGGCCAAGGGAACTCCGGCCTTCGCACTCGGCAACCAGGACAACTGGGTGACCCAGCTCGTGCTGTACTCGCTCGTCGCCACGACCGTGTACGGCGAGGACCCGGACTTCGACAAGAAGATGCAGTCCGGCGAGGCGACCTTCGCGAAGTCACCGTGGACCACCTCCCTGGACAAGTACGTGACGATGGAGAAGACCGGCTGCTTCCAGAAGAACCCGCTGGGGACCAACTACGAAGCCAGCCAGGGGCTCGCCGCCACCGGCAAGACCCTCGGCATCGTGCAGGGCAACTGGGTGATCGCCCTCCTCCAGGCGAAGAACCCGAAGGGCACGTTCACGCTCAAGGCGCTGCCCGCCACCGACGACGCGTCCAAGACCCTCATCCCCGCCGCCGCGGGCGCCGGCTACGCCGTCAACGCCAAGGCGAAGAACGAGGAACTGGCGCTGAAGTTCGTGGACTTCGTGATGTCGCCCGAGGGCATGAACATATTCGTCAAGAAGCAGGGGGGCCTGCCCTCCCTGCCCGACACGGGCTTCGCCGCCGACCCGTCGCTCGCCGAACTCTCGGAGTTCATCGGGTCCGACCGCACGGTCCCGTTCATGGACCAGCTCTGGCCCAACCCCAAGGTCCAGCAGACCATGCTCAGCGGCCTCCAGGAGATCTTCAGCGGGCAGTCCACGCCCGAGAAGCTCCTCGACGAGATGGACGCCGACTACAAGTCCGGGAACTGACCACCGAGCCGTCGGGCCCCCACGCGGGGCGGCCCGGCAGTTACG
>NZ_JBHVDX010000232.1:0-16156 GCF_042802555.1 Streptomyces sp. NPDC057474
GGGTCCGGGGCGGAGCCCCGAGGATGGGACGGGTAGGGGCGGTGAGGGCGAGGAAAACCCCGGGCTCAGCCCTCCGTCAGCCCCGCCACCAGCTCGTCCGCCGCCCGGTACGGATCCAGCTCCCCCGCCACGATCCGCTCGGCGAGAGCCGACAGCCGCCGGTCACCATGAAGGTCGCCGATCCGCTCACGCAGCGCGGTGACCGCGATGGTCTCCACCTCACGCGCGGCCCGGGCCCGGCGGCGCTCCGCGAGAACCCCGCGCTCCTCCATCCAGGCCCGGTGCTTCTCCAGGGCCTCCACGACCTCGTCGATCCCCTCCGCCCGCGCCGCGACCGTCTTCACGATCGGCGGCCGCCAGTCCCCGGGACCACGGGACTCGCCCAGCCCCAGCATGTGGTTCAGCTCGCGCGCGGTCGCGTCGGCGCCGTCCCGGTCCGCCTTGTTGACGACGTAGACGTCGCCGATCTCCAGGATCCCGGCCTTGGCCGCCTGAATGCCGTCCCCCATGCCGGGGGCCAGCAGCACCACGGACGTGTCCGCCTGGGAGGCGATCTCCACCTCGGACTGGCCGACGCCGACCGTCTCGACCAGGATCACCTCGCAGCCCGCCGCGTCCAGCACCCGGATCGCCTGCGGGGCCGACCACGCCAGACCACCCAGGTGCCCACGCGTCGCCATCGAACGGATGTACACGCCAGGGTCGGAGGCGTGATCCGACATCCGGACCCGGTCGCCGAGCAGGGCGCCACCGCTGAAGGGCGACGACGGATCCACCGCCAGCACCCCGACCCTCTTCCCGGCCCGCCGGTACGCGGCCACCAGCGCCGACGTGGACGTGGACTTGCCCACGCCGGGCGAGCCGGTGAGGCCGACGACGTACGCCCCGCCCGTGAGCGGGGCCAGCGCCGCCATGACCTCGCGGAGCTGCGGGGACGCCCCCTCCACCAGGGAGATCAGCCGGGCGACGGCCCGGGGCCGTCCTTCCCTGGCCTGTGCCACCAGCGTGGGGACGTCCTGCATCACAGCTCCGTTCCGAGTAGCCACCTACACCTGAGAACCGAAGACCTCAGGCCTTGGGTACCCGCACGATCAGCGCGTCACCCTGCCCGCCGCCACCGCACAGCGCGGCCGCGCCGACGCCGCCGCCGCGCCGCTTCAGCTCCAGGGCGAGGTGGAGGACGAGACGGGCGCCGGACATGCCGATGGGGTGCCCGAGGGCGATCGCACCACCATTGACATTCACCTTTTCCGGGGACACGCCGAGGTCCTTCATTGACTGCACGGCGACCGCGGCGAAGGCCTCGTTGATCTCGATGAGGTCGAGATCGGCGACGTCCAGGCCGTCCTTCTTCAGGGCGTGCTGGATCGCGTTCGACGGCTGCGACTGCAAGGAGTTGTCCGGCCCGGCCACGTTCCCGTGGGCGCCGATCTCGGCGAGCCACTCAAGGCCCAGCTCCTCCGCCTTGGCCTTGCTCATGACGACCACGGCGGCGGCGCCGTCGGAGATCTGCGAGGCGGACCCGGCCGTGATCGTGCCGTCCTTGGCGAAGGCCGGACGCAGCTTGCCCAGCGACTCGGCGGTCGTCTCACCTCGGATGCCCTCGTCCTGGCTGAAAACGACCGGCTCGCCCTTGCGCTGCGGGATCTCGACCGGCGTGATCTCGGCGTCGAAGAGGCCGTTCTTCTGGGCGGCGGCGGCCCGCTGGTGGGACTGGGCGGCGATCTCGTCCTGCTCGGGGCGCAGGATGCCGAGGCGCGTGTTGTGCTTCTCGGTGGACTCGCCCATGGCGATGTTCTCGAAGGCGTCCGTGAGCCCGTCGTGCGCCATCGCGTCGAGCATCTGGATCGCCCCGTACTTGTAGCCCTCACGGGACTTCGGGAGCAGGTGGGGGGCGTTGGTCATGGACTCCTGGCCGCCCGCCACGACCACGTCGAACTCGCCGGCGCGGATCAGCTGGTCGGCCAGCGCGATGGCGTCGAGGCCCGACAGACAGACCTTGTTGATCGTGAGCGCGGGCACGTTCATGGGGATGCCCGCCTTGACGGCGGCCTGGCGCGCCGGGATCTGCCCCGCCCCGGCCTGGAGCACCTGGCCCATGATCACATACTGCACCTGGTCGCCACCGAGCCCCGCACGGTCCAGGGCGGCCTTGATCGCGAAGCCGCCGAGATCGGCTCCGGAGAAGGATTTCAGCGAACCGAGCAACCGTCCCATGGGCGTCCGGGCGCCCGCGACGATCACCGAGGTCGTGCCGTTCGTTCCAGTCATGAGGTGCGATCCCCTTCCAGCTTGCACAGCCGGGGAGTGAGTGAACGAGGGTTTACTTCGAATGTACTGAGTGGCACTCCGTGCCGTCACCAAGCTGTCGGTGTGATCGCTGGCACGTTGCGTAACCGCCGCCGGAGCGCTGCACTGACACCATGCTGACGCGAATCGACCACATCGGGATCGCCTGTTTCGACCTCGACGCCACCGTCGAGTTCTACCGGGCCACATACGGCTTCGAGGTGTACCACTCCGAGGTCAACGAGGAGCAGGGCGTGCGCGAGGCCATGCTCAGGATCAACAGCACGGACGACGGCGGCGCCTCCTACCTGCAGCTCCTGGAGCCCACCCGCGAGGACTCCACCGTCGCGAAATGGCTGGCCAAGAACGGCGAGGGTGTCCACCACATCGCCTTCGGTACGGCGGATGTCGACGGCGAGGCGGCCGCGATCAAGGACAAGGGCGTACGCGTCCTGTACGAGGAGCCGCGAGTCGGTTCCATGGGGTCACGGATCACGTTTCTGCACCCCAAGGATTGCCACGGCGTACTGACAGAACTGGTCACTTCGGCGCCAGTTGAGTCACCTGAGCACTGACCCCCGTACATATGGGCCGGTAGGGTTGGGGTCGGCCGTCGCCTTCGAGGGGGGCGGCCCGGGTCCTGCCGCCTTCCGAGGAGCGGGATCCAAGGGCACCGTGGAGATCCTTCAGCGGTTGTCCTAGGGCCGGGGTCCAGGTTTCGGGGGACGAGGGTGAGGGCGGCAGCCCGTGCTCCGCCGCTGATCTGACACCATTCCCCGGGGGCACCGTTCGGCGGTTGGACGGAGCTCGTTTGCCAGAGGTTGCGACCAGGGGACGGATGGGACCGCGCAGTGCGGGGCTACGAACGCCAGGAGCGAGAGCCGGCGGCTGACGTCGACCACCTCTCTCGGTTCGAGGCCGAGATGGAGCGGCTGAAGACCGAGCGGGAAAAGGCGATCCAGCACGCCGAGGACCTCGGCTACCAGGTCGAGGTGCTGCGCGCCAAGCTGCACGAGGCGCGCCGCACCCTCATGTCCCGGCCCGCCTACGACAGCGGGGGCGACCTCGGGTACCAGGCCGAGCAGATGCTCCGCCAGGCCCAGATGCAGGCCGACCAGCTGCGTACGGATGCCGAGCGTGAGCTGAGTCAGGCCCGGGCGCAGACCCAGCGGATCCTGCAGGAGCACGCCGAGCAGGCCGCGCGGCTCCAGGCGGAGCTGCACCAGGAGGCGGTCACCCGCCGCCAGCAGCTCGACCAGGAGCTGTCGGAGCGCCGCCAGACGGTCGAGTCGCACGTCAACGAGAACGTGGCGTGGGCAGAGCAGCTCCGCGCCCGCAGCGAGTCCCAGGCCCGCCGGCTCGTCGACGAGTCGCGCGCCGAGGCCGAGCAGGCGCTGGCCGCCGCCCGCGCCGAGGCCGAGCGACTCGCCACCGAGGCCCGCCAGCGGCTCCAGAGCGACTCTGAGGCGGCCCGCGGCGAGGCCGACCAGATCCTGCGCCGGGCCCGCGCCGAGGCCGAGCGGCTGCTGAACGCGGCGTCCACTCAGGCCCAGGAGGCCACCGACCACGCCGAGCAGCTCCGCACCTCCACCGCGACCGAGTCGGACTCCGCCCGCCGCCAGGCCTCCGAGCTGAGCCGGGCCGCCGAGCAGCGCATGACGGAGGCCGAGTCCGCCCTGCGCGAGGCGCGCGCCGAGGCCGAGAAGCTGGTCACGGAGGCGAAGGAGAGCGCGGCCAAGGCCGTGGCCGGCGCCGAGTCGACCAACGAGCAGCGCACGCGTACGGCCAAGGAGCAGGTCGCCCGGCTGGTCACGGAGGCCACGAAGGAGGCCGAGGCCACCAAGGCGTCGGCCGAGGAAGTCGTCGCGGACGCCAGGGCCGAGGCCGAGAAGATCGTCGCCGAGGCCTCCGAGAAGGCCCGCTCGATCACCGCGGAGGAGTCCGCCTCCCAGCTCGCCAAGACGGCCAAGACCGCCGAGGACGTGCTGAACAAGGCGTCCGAGGAGGCCAGGAACACCACCAAGTCCGCCGTCGAGGAGGCCGAGCGCATCCGCGCCGAGGCCGAGGCCGAGTCGGACCGGCTGCGCGCCGAGGCGCACGACCTCGCCGAACAGCTCAAGGGCACGGCGAAGGACGACACCGAGGAGTACCGCGCCAAGACGGTCGAGCTGCAGGAGGAGGCGCGCCGGCTGCGCGGGGAGGCCGAGCAGCTGCGTTCCGACGCGGTCGCCGAGGGCGAGCGGATCCGCTCCGAGGCCCGGCGCGAGGCCGTCCAGCAGATCGAGGAGGCGGCCAAGACCGCCGAGGAGCTGCTCGCCAAGGCCCGCACGGACGCCGACGAACTGCGGCAGACGGCCACCACGGACAGCGAGAAGGTCCGCACCGAGGCCATCGAACGCGCTTCGACGCTGCGCCGCCAGGCCGAGGAGACCCTGGAGCGCACCCGCAAGGAGGCCGAGCGGTACCGCGCCGACGCCGCCGAGCAGACCGAGGAGCTGAAGGCCGAGGCCGAGCGCGCCGCCCTTGAGCTGCGCGAGGAGACCGAGCGCGGCGTCGAGTCCCGCAAGGCCGAGGCCGCCGAGGAGCTGACCCGGCTGCACACCGAGGCCGAGGCCCGCCTGGCCTCCGCCGAGGAGGCGCTCGCCGACGCCCGCGCCGAGGCCGAGCGGATCCGCCGCGAGGCCGGCGAGGAGAGCGACCGGCTGCGCTCCGAGGCCGCCGAGCGGATTCGTACGCTCCAGGCGCAGGCCGTAGCCGAGGCCGAGCGGCTGCGTGACGAGGCCGCGTCCGACGCGTCCGCGTCCCGCGCCGAGGGCGAGGCCATCGCCGTACGGCTGCGGTCGGAGGCCGCGTCCGAGGCGGAGCGGCTGAAGGCCGAGGCGCAGGACACCGCCGACCGGGTACGGGCGGAGGCGCAGGCCGCGGCCGAGCGGCTCGGCGTGGAGGCCTCGGAGACGCTGGCCGCCGCGCAGGAGGAGGCCCTCCGGCGCCGCCGTGAGGCCGAGGAACTCCTCGGCACGGCCCGGCAGGACGCCGACCAGGAGCGCCGGCTGGCCCGCGAGCAGAGCGAGGACCTGCTGGCCTCGGCGCGCAAACGCGTGGAGGAGGCCCAGACCGAGGCCGTACGGCTGGTCGAGGAGGCCGAGCGGCGCGCCGGCGAGATGGTGTCGGCGGCCGAGCAGCACGCGCAGCAGGTGCGGGAGTCCGTCGCCGGGCTGCACGAGCAGGCCCAGGAGGAGATCGCCGGGCTGCGCAACACGGCCGAGCACGTGGCGGACCGGATGCGCCGGGAGGCCGAGGAGGAGTCGGACCGGGTCCGCGCCGACGCCTACGCGGAGCGGGAGCGGGCCACCGAGGACGCCAACCGGGTCCGCCGTGAGGCCCGGGACGAGACGGACGCCGCCAAGGCGCTCGCCGAGCGCACGGTCGCGGAGGCCATCGGCGAGGCGGAGCGGGTGCGCGCGGACGCGTCCGAGCACGCCCAGCGGGTCCGCACCGAGGCCTCGGACACCGCCGCGCGGGCCGACCAGGACGCCTCGCGCACCCGGGCGGAGGCCCGGGACGACGCCAACCGCATCCGTTCGGACGCCGCCACCCAGGCCGACACCCTCATCACCGAGGTCACGGCCGAGGCGGAGCGGCTGACGCGGGAGACCAACGAGGAGGCCGAGCGCGTACGGGCCGAGTCCGTCGCCAAGGCCGACCGGCTGATCGGCGAGGCCACCGACGAGGCGGAGCGGCTACGGGCCGAGGCCGCCGAGACGGTGGGCTCCGCGCAGCAGCACGCCGAGCGGGTACGGGCCGACGCCGAGCGCGCGCGGGCCGAGGCGGAGACGGAGGCCGACCGGCTCATGGCGCATGCCCGCGAGGAGGCCGACAACACCCTCGACGGGGCCCGCAAGGACGCCAACAAGCGGCGCTCCGAGGCCGCCGAGCAGGTCGACAAGCTCATCACGGAGACGGCGGCCGAGGCCGACAAGCTGCTCACCGAGGCGCAGTCGCAGGCCCTGAAGACGACCGCGGACGCCGAGGGGCGGGCCGACTCCATGGTCGGCGCGGCCCGCAAGGAGGCCGACCGGCTGGTCTCCGAGGCGACCGTCGAGGGCAACTCCACCGTGGAGCAGGCCCGTACGGACGCCGACGAGCTGCTGGTCGGCGCGCGCCGGGACGCGACCGCCATAAGGGAGCGGGCCGAGGAGCTGCGCGACCGCATCACGGCCGAGATCGAGGCGCTGCACACGCGGGCACGCCGTGAGGCCGCCGAGACGATGAAATCGACCGGCGACCGGTGCGACGCGCTCATCAAGGCCGCCGAGGAGCAGTTGCAGAAAGCGACGGCGAAGGCCAAGGAGATCGTTTCCGAGGCCAACTCCGAGGCGGGCAAGGTCCGTATCGCCGCGGTGAAGAAGGCCGAGGGTCTCCTGAAGGAGGCCGAGCAGAAGAAGTCCACGCTCGTCCGCGAGGCCGAGGAGCTGAAGGCCGAGGCGATCCGTGAGGCGCGGCGCACGGTCGAGGAGGGCAAGCGCGAGCTGGAGGTGCTGATCCGCCGCCGCGAGGACATCAATGCGGAGATTTCCCGTGTCCAGGACGTCCTGGTGGCGTTGGAGTCTTTTGAGGCCCCGTCGAGCGGCAAGGACGGTGGAGTCAAGACGGGTGCCGCGGCGGGTGCGACCCGTTCGGGTGGCAAGTCGTCAGATGGCTAGCGGTGCCGGAGCGTTGCGGGTATCTTCCGGCGCCGCCCCCGGCACTACGGACACCAATTTGTGCTCTTTCTGTGCTTGCCAAGGCCTTTATGCAAAATTTCTGGCAAGTATTCCGATGGTCGGCCACGCAAAAGGGGTGTCATTCTCCAGATCAAACGTGCATCTGCTCGATGACACGCCGCTTCGCCCCCTAGGATTCCACCTATCACCTCACCGGTCTCATTCGACAGGAACCCCATGAGCGACACTTCCCCCTACGGCTTCGAGCTTGTGCGGCGTGGATACGACCGCGCTCAGGTGGACGAACGTATCTCCAAGCTCGTCTCCGACCGTGACTCCGCTCTCGCCCGCATCACCGCTCTGGAAAAGCGCATCGAGGAACTCCACCTCGAGACGCAGAACGCCCAGGCCGCGGTGACCGACGCCGAGCCGTCCTACGCCGGTCTCGGCGCGCGCGTCGAGAAGATCCTTCGCCTCGCCGAGGAGGAGGCCAAGGACCTGCGCGAGGAGGCCCGTCGCGCTGCCGAGCAGCACCGCGACCTCGCTGAGTCGGCGGCCCAGCAGGTGCGCAACGACGCCGAGTCCTTCGCCGCCGAGCGCAAGGCCAAGGCCGAGGACGAGGGCGTCCGGATCGTCGAGAAGGCCAAGAGCGACGCTTCGCAGCTGCGTACCGAGGCGCAGAAGGACGCGCAGTCCAAGCGCGAGGAGGCGGACGCCCTCTTCGAGGAGACCCGCGCCAAGGCCGCGCAGGCCGCCGCCGACTTCGAGACGAACCTCGCCAAGCGCCGCGAGCAGTCCGAGCGCGACCTGGCGTCGCGTCAGCAGAAGGCGGAGAAGCGTCTCGCCGAGATCGAGCACCGCGCGGAGCAGCTCCGCCTGGAGGCCGAGAAGCTGCGCACCGACGCCGAGCGCCGCGCCCGCCAGACGGTGGAGACCGCGCAGCGCCAGGCCGAGGACATCGTCGCGGACGCGAACGCCAAGGCGGACCGGATCCGTTCGGAATCCGAGCGCGAGCTGGCGGCTCTCACGAACCGCCGCGACTCGATCAACGCGCAGCTGACGAACGTGCGCGAGATGCTGGCGACGCTGACGGGTGCGGCCGTGGCCGCGGCCAGCACGCCGGTCGCGGACGACGAGCCGATCTCGCGTGGGGTTCCGGCGCAGCAGTCCCGGTAACACCCTCGCCTGGCGGCAGCAGCCGGAAGAGGCAGCCGAGGCCCGCGTCTCCCCTCCGGGGGGCGCGGGTCTTCGCTGTCCCCCCAGCTGCGGGCAGTCGTGCCGCTAGGGGCGGCACGGGTGGGCACAGCGACACCTCGTAGCGCCGACGCGCAACCTGCCCCCGCTCAGCTTCGGTGCCGGGTGCCTGAGGGCTCAGGGGTGGTAACTGCTCGCCAAGGAGTGCGCATGAGGTCGAATTAGCTCGATCGTGTGATGGTCGGCTTCCGGGCTGGCGTTGTCCTGGGCTGTTTGGGTTGGCGTGATCTGCGATCTGCGATCTGGGATCTGGGACGCGGGGTACGGCGTCAGCGTGCGGGGCCCGGTGTTTCACCGGTGTGATGGTTCAGGGCCTCTCCGTCGCCTCTGGCTGTACCTGTGTGGCCGGGTCGTGCAGGGCTGTGTCCATCAGCGGCCTCCGGCCGCGGGGGCCTCCGGCCGCGGGGGCCTCCCGGGCCCGGACCACGCACAGGAGGTGTGTCGCCGCCCCGGGGTCGAGTACGCCGGGGACCAGCTCGCCCAAGACCGTTCGGGGCGCGCGGCTGAACGGACTCACTCCCGCTCAGTCCACAGGAACGGTACATGTCGTATCGCGGCTGCCACCCGTACGTGGCTGGTCGCGCGGTTCCCCGCACCCCTGACGGGGCCGGAGTGGTCTCGGCGCACTCCGGTGGCAGGCACCCGGGGCCCGTTCTAGCGTGGCCGCATGATCGAGCTTGACGGGCTGACCAAGCGGTACGGCGAGAAAGTCGCGGTCAACCATCTGACCTTTGCCGTACGGCCCGGGATCGTGACCGGTTTCCTCGGGCCGAACGGGGCCGGTAAGTCGACGACGATGCGGATGATTCTGGGGCTCGACCGGCCCACGGCGGGTGACGTACGGATCGACGGCACGCATTACGACCATCTCAGAAACCCGCTCAAGTACATCGGCGCACTGCTGGACGCCAAGGCCATGCACGGCGGCCGTAGTGCCTTCAATCATCTGCTGTGTCTCGCGCAGAGCAATGGGATCCCCAGGGCCCGGGTGCACGAGGTGCTGGACACGGTCGGGCTCACGTCGGTCGCGCGGAAGAAGGCCAAGGGCTTCTCGCTGGGGATGGGGCAGCGGCTCGGGATCGCCGGTGCGCTGCTCGGGGATCCGCGGATTCTGATGTTCGACGAGCCGGTCAACGGCCTCGACCCCGAAGGCATCCACTGGATCCGGAATCTGATGAAGTCCCTCGCCGCCCAGGGCCGGACGGTGTTCGTGTCGTCGCATCTGATGAGCGAGATGACCCTGACCGCCGACCATCTCGTCGTGATCGGGCAGGGGCGGCTGCTCGCCGACACCTCGATGGCGGAGTTCATCCGGCAGAACTCACGGTCGTACGTACGGATTCGTACGCCGCAGCGGGAGCGGCTGCTCGACGTGCTGCACGCGGTCGGCGTCATGGTCGTGGAGACGGGCAACGGGGCGCTGGAGGTGGATGGCGGGAAACCGGAGCAGATCGGCGAACTGGCCGCACAGCATCAGATCGTGCTGCACGAGCTGAGTTCCCAACAGGCCTCGCTGGAGGAGGCGTTCATGCAGCTGACGGCCGAGTCGGTGGAGTACCACGCGCACGACGGCGCCCCGGTGGCGGACCCGGCGCCCGTCCCCGACCGGGGCGGCGGCTGGAAGCGGGAGGGCTGACCATGGCAGCCACCCAGGTGGTCCGCTCGGAGTGGACCAAGATCCGTTCGGTGGCATCCACGGTGTGGACGCTGTCGCTGGCCGGGGTCGTCACGGTCGCGCTCGGCGTGCTGATCTCGCTGCTGTCGAAGCACGAGTTCGACAATCTGAGCCGTGCGGACCGGCTCTCGTTCGACCCGACGTTCATCAGCTTCGCGGGGATGACCCTCGGGCAGCTGGCGATGATCGTGTTCGGGGTGCTGGTGGTGTCCAACGAGTACAGCACCGGCATGATCCGGACATCGCTGGCCGCCGTGCCGCAGCGGGGCAGCTTCCTCTTCAGCAAGATCGCGGTGGCCACCGGCCTCGCCTTCGTGGTGGGGCTCGCGACGAGCTTCGTGGCGTTCTTCCTGGGGCAGGCGATGCTTGGCTCGCACCGGGCCGAGATCGGCGATCCGGGCGTGCTGCGCGCGCTCTTCGGCGGCGGGCTCTACATGACCCTCATCGCCATGTTCTCGATGGGCGTCGCGGCGATGCTGCGCAGCCCGATGCTGTCGCTCGGCATCCTGATGCCGTTCTTCTTCCTGATCTCCAACATCCTGGGCAACGTCGGAGCCACCGAGAAGATCGGCCGCTATCTGCCCGACCAGGCCGGCAGCAAGATCATGCAGGTGGTCACCCCGGTCGACGACGACACGCCGTACGGCCCCTGGGGCGGCCTCGCCATCATGGCGCTGTGGGTGGCGGCGGCCCTGCTCGGTGGGTATCTGCTGCTGAAGAAGCGCGACGCGTGACCGTGGCAGGTGGTCGGGACGCGCGATCAGCGGCCTGACCAGCGGTTACGTACATGCCAAGCCACTCCCCCCGTGACCTGCGTGCTTTGACTTCCTCTTGGGCGGAACCGTCAAAGCCCCGATAGGCTCCTAATCCTTACGGGGGCGTGCGCCCCGACGTCCTGAGACGTCCTGAATCGTTCGATGGGTGCGGAGCATGATCGAGGCAGTCGGCCTGACGAAGCGCTATGGCGCCAAGACGGCCGTGTACAACCTTTCCTTCCAGGTGCGGCCGGGGGCCGTCACCGGCTTTTTGGGGCCCAACGGCTCGGGCAAGTCGACGACGATGCGCATGATCCTCGGCCTGGACAATCCCACGTCCGGGCAGGTGACGATCGGCGGCTATCCCTACCGCAAGCTGCCGAACGCGGCCCGTCAGGTCGGTGCCCTCCTCGACGCCAAGGCGGTGCACGGCGGCCGGCACGCCCGCAACCACCTGCTGTCCCTGGCACAGCTGTCGGGCATCCCGGCCCGCCGGGTGGACGAGGTGCTGGGCGTCGTCGGCCTCCAGGATGTGGCCAAAAAGCGCTCCAAGGGCTTCTCGCTCGGCATGGGCCAGCGGCTCGGCATCGCCGCCGCCCTGCTCGGCGACCCCCAGGTGCTGCTCTTCGACGAGCCGGTCAACGGCCTCGACCCCGAGGGCATCCTCTGGGTCCGCAACCTGATGAAGGCGCTCGCCGCCGAGGGCCGTACGGTCTTCGTCTCCTCGCACCTCATGAGCGAGATGGCCCTGACCGCCGACCACCTGATCGTGATCGGACGCGGGCAGCTGCTCTCCGACATGAGCATCAAGGACTTCATCTCGGCGAACTCCGCCGACTTCGCGCGCGTACGGACGCCGGACACCGAGCCGCAGCAGCGCGAGAAGCTGACGGCCGCGCTGACCGAGGCGGGCGGTCAGGTGCTGCCCGAGCAGGACGGCGCGCTACGCGTCATGGGTCTGCAGCTCCCCCGCATCAGCGACCTCGCGCACGACGCCGACGTACGCCTGTGGGAGCTGTCGCCGCACCAGGCCTCGCTGGAGGAGGCGTACATGCGGATGACGCAGGGCGCCGTCGACTACCGCTCGACGACCGACCAGAAGGCCGGTTTCCAGCAGCCCCTGCCGCCCGGCGCGCAGCCGCCGATGCCGGTGCCCGGGCAGGGCCAGCCGGGCTGGTACGCCCCGCCGGCGCCGCAACCGGGCGGTCAGCCGTACGTGCCGCAGGGCCAGCCGCCGGCCGGTCCGTACGGGGCTCCGGCGCCCGCCGCCCCGGCTCCGGCCGCCGGTCAGCCGCAGCCGAACCCGTATGCCCAGGCCGCGGCCCAGGCCCCCGCGCAGCCCGCCGCCGCGCCGGCCCCCGCACAGGCCGCCCCCGCCGACCTGACGAAGTCCGAGGACGCCCGATGAGCACGCCCCAGCCGCCCCTCACCCAGCAGCCGCCCGCCCCCAACTGGCAGGGCGCGCCGGGCACTTCGTACACCTCGCCGATCCCGGTGGTGCGCACCCACCTCGGGCACGCGATCTCCTCCGAGTGGACGAAGATCAAGTCGGTCCGCTCGACGATGTGGACGATGAGCGTCTTCGTCGTCCTGGTCATTGGCCTCGGTCTGCTCTTCGCCCTGATCGCCGCCTCCACGGACATGAACCTGGAGGGCGAGTCCCCGCTGGCCCTCGGTCTGTTCGGGCTGATGATCGGCAGCGTCTGCATCATCACGCTCGGGGTGCTGACCACCGCCTCCGAGTACGGCACGGGGATGATCCGGACCACGATGACCGCGTGCCCGAGCCGTGGCCGGATCCTGATCGCCAAGGCGATCGTGTTCTTCGCGCTCTCGTTCACGGTCACCCTGGTCTCCACCGCGTTCGTAGGCTTCGCCCAGGTGGCCATCCTGGAGGGCAACGGAGCCGCGAGCCCCGACGGTGACGAGTGGTTCAAGGCGACGGTCGGCGTGAGCCTGTTCCTCGCGCTGTTCGGGCTGCTGTCGCTGCTGATGGGCTCGCTGATCCGGCACTCCGCGGGCGCGATCACCATCATGCTCGGCGTGTTCCTCGCCCCGCTGGTCATCGCGATCTTCATGTTCTCGGAGTCGCTGCGGGACGTACAGCAGTTCCTGCTGGAGTACTCGATCCCGAGCCAGCTCAGCGTCTTCTACGGCTCGGAGCTCAGCCAGTCCGGCCCGTCCGGCTGGGACCCGCTGTGGATCATGCTCGGGCTGGTGGCGGCCGTGTTCGTCGGCGCGTACGCCCTGCTGGAGCAGCGGGACGTGTGATGTGCAAGAGGCGTCCGTGAGGTTCAGAACCTCGGCGCGTTACGGGACCGCTGCACCCGCGAGGTGCGGCGGTCCTTCGCGTTCCAGCAGGCCTTGTGCCAGTGCCTGCGCTCGTCGACGCCCGAGTGCTCGGGCCAGGCGACGACATGCGGCACCCCGGAAGGGATCATCTGGTCGCAGCCGGGGCACCGGTAGGTCTTGCCCGCCGCGCTCGCGCCCGCCACATGACGCACGTTCCACTCCTCGCCCCGCCAGGGCTCGCTGGTCTGCCAGCCGCCGTACCGGTCCGACCGGTCCTCCTCTGCGCTGCGGCCTGACGGACCCGACAGACCCGACGAAGCCTGGTCCTTGGGGCGGTTGCGACGCGGGGACACGGGACACCTCACGGGGCTATACAGGGAGCAGGGTTGGTGTCCAGCCTACGCGGGCCCGGTGGGGGTATGCGTACGTCGCCAAACCCCTCAGATCGCCCACCGCCCGGCGCATTCTGCAGACAATCCGCAAATCTCGCCGCCAAGCCGTGACTTCGGCACGTGTCACACGGTTATGCGGGTGGGGGAGCTCCCGGGTCGGAGCCGAGGAAGCAGGAAGAGCAATGCACGTAGGAACATTTGTACTGGGAGCCCAGTTCCCCGGCCAGGGCCAGGGGGAAGCGCTCCATCGGGCGGTACGGACGGCGGAAGTGGCCGAGGAGGCCGGGCTGGACGCGGTCTGGCTGGGCGAGCACCATTTCGTGCCGTACGGCACCTGCCCGTCGGCGATCACCCTCGCCGCGTTACTGCTGGGGCGCACCCGGCGCATCCGCGTGGGCACGGCGGTCAGTGTGCTGCCCACCGTCCATCCCGTGGCCCTGGGCGAACAGGCCGCCCTGCTGCATGTGACGTCCGGCGGACGCTTCTCGCTGGGCGTCGGGCGCGGTGGTCCGTGGGTCGATCTGGAGGTGTTCGGCGCCGGACTCGAGGCGTACGAGAAGGGGTTCCCGGAAGCACTCGATCTGCTGGTGCGCTGGCTGCGCGAGCCCTCCGTGTCCGCCTCGGGGGAACGGTTCAGCTTCCGCGAGGTCCCCGTCGTACCGAGGCCCGCCGAGGAGCTGGACGAGACGCCCGGGCCCGAGGTCGTCGTCGCCTGCACCTCGCCCGCGAGCGTACGGCTGGCCGCCGAGCGCGGGCTGTCGATGCTCCTCGGGATGCACGTCGGGGACGAGGAGAAGGCCGAGATGGTCGCCCTGTGGCGCAAGTACGCCCGGGCGGCGGGCCGTTCGCCGGAGGAGATCTCCGGCGCGGCCCATGTCTCGGCCGGCGTCTGCCAGATCGCGGACCGGCGCACCGACGCCGTGGAGGCGCTCACCAAAGCGATGCCGGGCTGGCTCAAGCAGGGCCTCGACGCCCATGTGACCGTCGACGGCCGCGCCCGTGCCATGCGGGACCCGCTGGCGTACACCGAACTGCTCTGCGGGCTCCACCCGGTGGGGACCCCGCGGCTGTGCGCAGACCGGCTCGCCGCGACCAGCGAACGGACGGGCGTCTCCCGCTTCGCCCTGCTCGTCGAGGGCTCCGGCGACCTGTCGGCGACGGAGGAGAACGTACGGCGACTCGGTGCCGAGGTGCTGCCTCACCTCGGCTGAGCCACTGCGGGGAGCTTGCCGCCCCGGTTACTGATGCACCTCCCGCGGTTGGAGCGGCAAGCTGTACTGCGTCACGACCTCAGCAGTCCCGGAGTTCCGGGGACTGGTTGAGGAGTTGGCCGCGTATCGAGGTGAAGCGGGCCAGCCTGTCGTCCACGGACGGGTCCAGTGGGAACACCGCCACCCGGTGGCAGTTCTGGAAGGCCAGCCGTACACCGAAGTGCCGCTGCAGCGCGCCGCGAATCGCGTCACTGGCGAGCGCGCGCAGCAGTTGTCCGCGTGCCTGCTCGTCCGGCGGGGGCGTCTGGTTGTCGGCGAACTCTCCGCCGTCGACCTTCAGCTGGGCCACCAAGGAACTGATCATCTCCCACGCGTAGGGCAGGGAGGTCCGGACGCAGTCGACGAAGACGGCTTCGTCGACCTCGCCTCGCTCGGCCTGTTCGAGTAGGGCCGGTGAGACGTCGAGCGACATGGGTTCTCCTCTCGCACCCCCACAACAGCAGGGGTTGACGGACAGGGTCGGAGCTCGCGTTGCCGAACACGCAGAGTGCACGTTTCGCGACCTCCAGTTTCTACGGTATGCAACCGAACGTGACCGCACCAGGAGATTGCGCGCACCGACAAGGCGCGGGACGCACACAATCAGCCAATGCCGAACAAGAGTTGACAGAGGCACATGCCGGGGTCCGACGGAGGCCCATGTGAGGGGCGAAAGAGCGTGACGGAGGGCGACAGTCACCGAGCGGGGTTCCCGTGGCAGTCGAACGGTCCCCGGCGGGGTGCGCAGGCAGTGGAGTGGCCTCCGGCCGAGGCACTTCCGGTGGTCGAATCGCGCGCACCCGTCGGCGTCGGATAGCGTTGCCGACCATGCGTCTCGTCATTGCCCGCTGCTCCGTCGACTACGCGGGCCGGCTCACCGCCCATCTCCCCTCGGCCCCGCGTCTGATCCTGGTGAAGGCGGACGGCAGCGTCTCGATCCACGCGGACGACCGGGCCTACAAGCCCCTCAACTGGATGTCGCCGCCCTGCACCCTGAAGGAGGGCACGGGCGACGAGGAGGGCGTCTGGACCGTCGTCAACAAGGCGGGCGAAAAGCTCATCATCACGATGGAGGAGGTCCTCCACGACTCCTCGCACGAACTCGGCGTCGACCCCGGCCTGATCAAGGACGGCGTGGAGGCGCACCTCCAGGAGCTGCTCGCCGACCGCATCGAGACCCTCGGCGAGGGCTACAGCCTCATCCGCCGCGAGTACATGACGGCCATCGGTCCCGTCGACATCCTGTGCCGGGACGCCGACGGCGCGACCGTGGCGGTCGAGATCAAGCGGCGCGGTGAGATCGACGGGGTCGAGCAACTCACGCGCTACCTGGAGCTGTTGAACCGCGACCCGCACCTCGCGCCGGTCCGCGGCATCTTCGCCGCCCAGGAGATCAAGCCCCAGGCCCGCGTCCTCGCCACCGACCGCGGCATCGGCTGCGCGGTCCTCGACTACAACGCGTTGCGCGGCATCGAGGACGACAAGCTGCGGCTGTTCTGAGCCCTTTCCACGAAAGAGGGCCGGGTCCGAGGAACGGACCCGGCCC
>NZ_JBHVDX010000233.1:0-15969 GCF_042802555.1 Streptomyces sp. NPDC057474
CCCCCGTACAGCGACCGCCCGCCCCTATGCGTCCCGAGACGCCGGTCTCAGCCCGTGGCCGCGTGCCTGCCGCCTCCACGGCGGTTTTTCCTGCGACGCCTGGTCACCGGTACCAGCAGCCCGGAGAGCCCGCCGAGGACGAGCGCGTACAGCCACCAGCCGAGGCTGTTGTCGGCGGACGCGCTCGCGTTCTGCGTACGGGTGTCCTGGACGCCGGAGCCGGAGCCGGCGCCGGCGGCGGCCTTCACGGTCGGCGACGGGCTCGCCTTCGCCGTGGTCAGGACGACGTCGTTGCCGTCGCCGCCCTTGTAGGTGATCCGGTACGTGTTGTCGGCGAGCTTCACCTTGGCGCCCTCGCGGAGCCCGGTGAACGTACCGGTGTTCCTGCCCTTGCCCCGGTGGTCGATCACGGTGATCTTCTCGCCGGGCCCGCCGACGGCGGCCAGGGCCGCGAAGTCCAGCTCGCCGGCCAGCCCGACCGTCCCGTTCACCTTCAACGGCCGCTCGCGCAGGACCAGTTCGCCTTTCGCGGCCTGGGTGTAGCCGCCCGTCACCGTGAGGCCGGCCACGACGACGCCCGCGTTGGTCACCGAACCCTTCACCGTGCCCTTGCCGGACAGCGACCTGGTCACCTTCAGCCCGGCCGTGCCCACGTCGAGCTTCGCCCCGGTGGTGGTGAGCCGAATGGTCCGGCTGTGAGTGAGAGTCGCCCCCGAGCGGAGCGCCAGCGTGCCCTTGGTGACGGTCGTCGCCCCGGTGTACGTCACCGCGCCGCCCGTCAGGGTCGTGGTGGCCGCGCCCGACTGGGTGAGGGAGCCGCTGCCGCCGACTCGCGGCAGCGTCACGGGCTTCGAGGTGTTCCGGATGATCAGCGAACCGTTGTTGACCACCTTGTGGAGGTCGCCCTTGGTGTAAAGGCCTCCGTCCCCGCCGGACCTGCCGCTGCCCAGCCGCAGCACGGCACCCTTCTCGACCGTCGTGGAGCCGTTGTAGTACTGCACGGCGGCGAAGGTGACGTCGTTGCCCTTCGTTCCCTTGATGACGATGTCCCCGGCGCCGGGCGCGGCCAGTGTGTCGTGGTACTTACCGCCGCCGATGGGGGCGCCCAGCGTCACCGGCCCGTTGTAGTTGAACGTGAGCAGCGAACGGGAGCGCGCCGCCAGCAGGTTGATGTAGACGGTCTCGGCGGTGCCCGGCATGAAGATCCTGCTGGTGGTGCCGTCGCCCCACTGGACGTTGGCGCCCTTGATGTTGGTGCCGCGCTTGTTGACGTTCTTGCGCGCGGGCGTCCAGTTCAGGGCGGGGTCGCTGAGCGAGGGGTTCGTGTCTCCGCCCTGGTTCGACCAGCTGTACTGGCCGGTGAGGATCACCTTGCTGCCGGGCCGCGACTGGACGTTGATGTCGCTGCCGTACTCGCGCTGGTAGAAGTCCATGCCCTGGGTGACGGTCTGGCCCAGCGGGGTGTCCACCGTCCAGGTGCCCTGGTTCAGGACCTTGCGCACACTCGGCAGCGAGGTCGCGAACTCCGGGCGTCCGGCGTTCACCTGCGTGCCGTTGTCGATCACGCCGGTGAAGGGGTGGGTGCCCGACAGGTCCCAGGTGGCCCACAGGAACCTCGGCTGGCTGACCAGGCCGGAGCCGCTGATCGTGCCCAGGTTGTACTGGACGTTCTTCAGGGCGAGCCGCAGGGTGCCGTCGACCCGGATGTTGTTCTGGTTGAGCCGGAACGCCGGGGTGCCGTACGGGTAGTGGCCGATCGCGCCGGTCGAACCGCTGTCGCCGTACTGGAGGGTCACGCCCCTCTCGACGGTCACGGCCGGCGGGTCCGGGTTGGTGACGGTGACGTACGGGTGGTTCCCGCCGAGTGTCTTCACGCTCTGCCGCTGCCGGGACTTCGGCAGGGTGAAGTCACTGTCCTTGGTGAGGACCAGCGTCCCGCTGCCGCGCACGGTGAGCGTGCCGGTCCCGCTGAACACGCCGTCGTACGTGGTCGTCCCCGACGGCACGGTCACCACCGTGTCGCCGGTGAGCGTGACGTTCCGCCCGGCCAGTACGTCGGCGGTCACATCGCGGGGGCCGGCGGCGGTCGCGGTCGGGGCGCCGAGCATCAGGGCGGTGACCGCCAGGGCTCCGGCGGCCGCCGCTGTCTTGTGGATATGGGTGCGCACATCGTCGGAGACGGCTCAGGGGCTCACCGATAACAGAAATTCGTGCGCGCCGACGGGTTTGGACTCCATGGCTCCGCTCTTCCGCTCAGTCGGCACCTGTGAGCTTGTGTTGGTCTCGCCCGACCCGTTGACCTCCGCGTAACACGCCCTTACCTTTTCGCCGTTCGGAATGAAAGATCTTGTGCGATATGTCGAACATTTCTGTTTCCTTTTGTTTCCCCCTCCGAGAGGAAGCCGCATGGGCCGCGACCACACCTTCCCCGAACCCCCGAACCGCCGACTGCTCCTGAAGGGCGCCCTGGCCGCTGGCGCCCTCACCGCGATGCCTGCCACTGTCGCCCAGGCCGCCCAGGCCGCCGGCTCCAGGGCGGCGTACGTCAATCCGCTGGTCCGCAACCGCGCCGACCCGCACATCAACCGGCACACCGACGGCTTCTACTACTTCACGGCGACCTCGCCCGAGTACGACCGGATCATCCTGCGCAGATCCCGCACCCTGCGCGGACTGTCGACAGCCGCGGAGTCCGTGATCTGGCGCAAGCACGAGACGGGCGTGATGGGCGCGCACATCTGGGCGCCGGAGATCCACCGCATCGACGGCAAGTGGTACATCTACTTCGCCTCCGCGCCCGCCGAGGACATCTGGGCGATCCGCATCTGGGTCCTGGAGAACTCCCACCGCGACCCGTTCAAGGGCACGTGGGTCGAGCGCGGCCAGTTGAAGACGGCCTGGGAGACCTTCTCCCTGGACGCCACCACCTTCACCCACCGGGGTTCCCGCTACCTCGCGTGGGCGCAGCACGAGCCCGGGATGAACAACAACACCGCGGTCTGGCTGTCCAGGATGGCCGGCCCGCTGACCCTGACGGGACCTCAGGTGCGGCTGACCACCCCGGAGTTGGACTGGGAGGTCATCGGCTTCAAGGTCAACGAGGGCCCGTCGGTCATCAAGCGCAACGGCCGGCTCTTCATGACCTACTCGGCGAGCGCGACCGACTTCAACTACTGCATGGGTCTGCTGACCATCGACGCGGACGCCGACCTCATGGACCCCGCCAACTGGTCGAAGTCCCCGACACCGGTGTTCACCAGCAACGACACCACCAAGCAGTACGGGCCGGGCCACAACAGCTTCACCGTCGCCGAGGACGGATGCACCGACGTCCTCGTCTACCACGCCCGCCAGTACAAGGACATCGTCGGCGACCCGCTCAACGACCCCAACCGCCACACCCGCATCCAGCGCCTCGGCTGGAAGCCCGACGGCACCCCCGACTTCGGCGTCCCCGTAGCCGACACACCCACCCCCAACTCCCAGTAAGGAGAGCTGACATGAGACGTGCGTACGCGATGCTCCTAGCGCTCTGTCTGGCGCTGGCAGGCGCCCTCGTCACCGCCGGCCCCGCACAGGCGGCGGCGCAGACCGTCACCAACGGCACCCAGTTCACCGACAGCGGTGGCAACGCCCTGCACGCCCACGGTGGCGGGGTCATCAAGGTCGGCTCGTACTACTACTGGTTCGGCGAGCACCGGAACTCCGACAACACCTTCAAGTACGTGTCGGCGTACCGCTCGACGGACCTGAAGAACTGGGAGTTCCGCAACAACGTCCTGACCCAGGCCACCGACCCCGAGCTGGCGACCGCCAACATCGAGCGGCCGAAGGTCATGTACAACGCTTCCACCGGCAAGTTCGTGATGTGGATGCACAAGGAGAACGGCGTCGACTACGGCGAGGCCCGCGCGGCCGTCGCGGTCTCCGACACCGTCGACGGTGATTACACGTGGCAGGGCAGCTTCCGCCCGCTCGGCACCCACATGTCCCGTGACATCACCGTCTTCGTGGACACCGACGGCACCGGCTACATGATCTCGGCGGCCCGCGAGAACTACGACCTCCAGATCTACCGGCTCACCGCCGACTACACCGGTATCGCCGCCCTCGTCGCCGACCCCTGGCACGGCGGCCACCGCGAGGCGCCCGCCCTGTTCAAGCGCAACGGCGTCTACTTCATGCTGACCTCGGGCGCCACCGGCTGGAGCCCCAACCAGCAGCAGTACGCCACCGCCACCAGTATCGCGGGCCCCTGGACGGCCATGGCCAACGTCGGCGACTCCACGACGTACGGCTCGCAGACCGCGTACGTCCTCCCCGTGCAGGGCACCTCGACCACCTCCTACCTCTACATGGGAGACCGCTGGGGCAACTCCTTCGGCGGCACGGTCAACGACTCCCGCTACGTCTGGCTGCCGCTGGCCTTCCCGACCTCCACCACGATGTCCATGTCCTGGTCCCCGGAGGTCACCGTCGACACAGCCACCGGCACGGTCAGCGGCACCAGCGCCACGTACAACACGCTGATCGCCCGCCACTCGTCCAAGTGCGCCGACGTCACGAGTCAGTCGCAGTGGGCGGGCGCCCAGCTCAAGCAGTACACCTGCAACAGCGGCAACAATCAGAAGTACTGGTTCAGGTCCGTCGGCAGCGGCTACTACCAGCTGGCGACCCGGCACAGCTCCCTGTGCGTCCAGGAGAACGCCACCACGGTCACCCAGGAGAAGTGCAACCCCTCGTCCAACAGCCAGCAGTGGTCGCTCACCACCTCGGGCAGCTACGTCAAGGTCGTCTCCCGCGCGACCGGCGAGTGCCTGGACGTGAACGGCGCGTCCACCGCCGACTCGGCCGCGATCATCACGTACACGTGCGGCAGCGGGACGAATCAGCAGTGGACGCGGGGGACGTGATGGCCTGGCAAACGTTTGGGAGCTACCTGTCAAGCGTTTGGGAGATCTAGCAAACGTTTGGCAGACCAAACAAACGTCAGGCCAGCAGATCGATAGCGTCGATCGACGTCCCCGCACTGAGATACGACGTCGACCCCGACCCGCTCACCACGTTGATCTTCAGCACGTTGTACTGACTCGTGTCCGTCAGCCAGGCGGACGCCGGGACGCTGTAGGTGAACGTGTGGTTGTTGCCCCGGTAGGACCCGTTCGTCAATGACCGGGTGTTCGGCTGGGTGGGCGGGGAGGGGATCGCGGAGGTCCAGGTGTTGTTGACGACGACCTGTGGCCGGCCGTTGGCGTAGGCCGTCGTCACACCGATGCGCAGGGTGTGAGCGGCGGCGGCCTGCGCGGCGGTCAGCCTGAAGTACACAAGGAGACCGCTGTTCACATCCTTCCAGAGGTAGCAGGGGAAGGCCGAGGTCTCGGTGCCGCTGCCTATCACCACGTTGCCGGTCCAGGCGGCGGCCCGGATGTCCGACGGATGCGCGTACGTCATCAGGTCGGCGTTCTTGAAACCGCTCGGTGTGCCGTTCCAGTCGTTGATCCGCCAGACCACGCCCGCGTTGGACGGGTCGTTCGAGGATGGGATCGCGATCGAGTTCAGCGTCGTCGTGCCACCCGCCGTGACCGTCACCGAGGTCGTGTACACCGCCAGCTCGCCCTTGAAGACCGTGAGCGTGTACGTCCCCGGAAGAACCCCCGAGAGGGAGAAGTAGCCGTCCGACGCCCGAGCCGAACCCCAGTACTGTGCCGTCGAGTTGGCGAGCCCCACCGTGTACGCGTACGACGTGTTCCGCCCGGTGATGCCGACGCCCGCCACCCGGCCCCGGCCGCTCGCGGCGACGTACCCGGACAGGCCGAGCGAGTCAGCCCACGACGTGGTCAGCGTGCCCGGGAACAGCGACGACGAGGGCGCTCCGCCGTCCGTGAAGGCGATGACGTACGGGCCCTGGAGGCCGAACCGCTGCTCCTCGGTCTGGTTCTGGCCGTAGTACAGGATCTCGTAGAGGCCGCCGCCGTCCGCGCTCTGGTGGCGCAACAGGGAACGGTAGAAGGGGCCGCCGGACGCCTTCTCGTGGTTGCTGCGCACGACCCACAGGCCGACGCCGCCGGTCGTCCAGCCGACGTAGTTGTAGTCCATGACCCGGAGCTTGGAGTAGTGCTTCGATCGGGTCTGGCCGTCGGACTTCGCGAAGACGTCCGAGGCCTCGATGGTGGTGGGCGCGTAGGTGTACGAGTCGGGCTCGTCGTTGAGGAACAGGCCCGCCTTCACGCGCACGATGTAGCGGGTGGCCGAGACCGAGGTGTCGGCCTTGTTGGTCCACAGGTAGATGTTGTTCTCACCGCTGCGGGCCGCGTAGTAGTGCCTCAGCGTGCCGTAGGTGACGGAGACGAGGATCGTCGAGCCGGACTGCCTGATGGTCACGGTCGAGTTGCCGAGGCCGGACTCGATGTGCGAGTTCATGCCGCCGTAGCCCTGGTACTCCGTGCCCCGGTAGACGAGCGAGGACAGGTCGCCGTTGCTCTTCCTGACCTTGAACACGAGGCTCGCGCCGGTGTCGATGACGTAGTTGGTGCCGTCGTCGGTGTAGCCGAAGGCCGCGGCGCGGGCGGTACCGGACAGTGGCCCGGCGAGCGCGGCGCCGGCGGCCGTGGCGGCGGTGCCGACGACGAAGCCGCGACGGCCCAGGCCGGATGCGGTCGGTGGTCTGTCGGTGGATTCGGACATGGGGGTCCTCCTCGGGGGGTGTGGGGGGAGTGCGGGTGATTCGGAAGGGTGACAGTTGAATCGTTTTCGCGAAAGGGCTTTCGCCACAGGGAAGTTGGCAATCTTGTGAAAACTGGCTGACATCTAGAAAGCGCTTGCCAAACGATGTACCGTCCAGCCGCCGGGCCTTGTCATTCCTCGGGAGGAGCCGCAATGAGACGTTTCACCATCGCCGCGCTGACGGTGGCGACGACCCTGGGCACCGTCCTCACGGCCGTACCGGCCGAGGCGCACCGGGGCCGGCCCGCGCTCGGCCCGGAGAACTGCGCCGAGAACGCCTGCCACTTCGACGTCCCGGCCGGCACGTACGACGTGACGGTCCGCCTCGGCGGTGAGAGCGCGGCGACCACGACGGTCACCGGCGAGACGCGCCGCACGCTTCTCGCCGAGACGGTCACGGAGGCCGGGAAACCCGTCTCCCGCAGCTTCACCGTCGATGTCCGCACCCCCGAGGGTGAGCCGACCGGCGCCGACGGCACCCCCGGCCTGGACCTCGTCATCGGCGGCTCGGCTCCCGCCCTGGCCGACATCCGCGTGACCCCGGCCAGGTGGGCCCGCAAGATCTTCCTCGTCGGCGACTCCACGGTCTGCGACCAGCCCGGCGACCCGTACTCCGGCTGGGGCCAGCAGCTCCCGCAGTACCTCCGCAAGGGCGTCTCGGTCGCCAACCACGCCGACTCCGGCGAGAGCACGGTGTCCTACCTCGCCGACTCGCGGCTGTGGGCCACCGTCCAGCCGCAGATCCGGCGCGGCGACCTGGTCCTGATCCAGCTGGCCCACAACGACAAGCAGACCGACGAGGCCACCTACCGGGCCAACCTGGAAACCCTGGTCGCGGGCGTCCGCGAGAAGGGCGGGAAGCCGGTCCTGGTCACCCCGATCGTCCGCCGCTGGTTCAACGCGGACGGCACCCTGAACAACAACACGGCCCTGCTGGTCAACGGCCTCGGCGTCGACCACCCGGCGGTCACCCGCTCCGTCGCGGCCGCCCACGACGTCCCACTGGTCGACCTCACCGCGAAGACGAAGTCGCTGGTCGAGTCCCTGGGCACCGAGGGCTCCAAGGCGCTCTACCTCTACAACGAGAAGCGCGACAACACCCACACCTCGGTGCACGGCGCGACCGTCTACGCCGACCTGGTCCGAGACGAACTCGTCGCCCAGGGTCTGGTGCCCGAGGGGAAGAGCAGGGTGGGATAAGACCCCTGGGGCGTCCCGACCGGAACCGGGGCGCCCCAGGTTCGAATCGCAGAGCAACGACACAGGAAGCGTGTGCACATGCCCTCCCAGCCCGCCGAGGACCGCATCCTCAGCCCGTACACCGGCTACACCCGCGCCCACTGGGAGGCCGCCGCCGACTCACTGCTGGCGGCCGTCGAGCCGTATGCGACTGCCGACGGGGCGTTGTACCACCTGCCCGGCGACCGCACCAGTTGGACGGGCCGGCTCTCCGACGGCCTGGAGGGATACGCCCGTACGCTGCTGCTCGCCGCCTTCCGCCGCGACGAGAAGGCGCTCGCGCGGTACGCGGACGGCCTCGCGGCCGGAGTGTCGGGCGCCTGGCCCCGCATCGAGGACCGCAGTCAGCCCCTCGTGGAGGCCGCGTCGATCGCCTTCGCGCTGCGCGTGACACGTGACCTGCTCTGGGACCGGCTCGACGACGGCGTGCGGCAACGGACGGCGGCCTGGCTCGCCGACGCGCTCACCGCCGAACCCTGGCCCTGCAACTGGGAGTTGTTCCCGGTGACGGTCGGGGGCTTCCTCGAAGAGATCGGTCATGAACCGGAGTTGTCCCGCCGGGTGATCGACCGGCGGCTCGACCGGATCGAGCAGTGGTACGTCGGCGACGGCTGGTACACCGACGGCGACGGCCGCAAGTTCGACTACTACAACGGCTGGGCCATGCACCTCTACCCGGTGCTGCACGCCTGGCTCGCGAACGACGAGCGCCTCCTCGACCTCTACGGCGACCGTCTCTCGGCCCATCTCGCCGACTACGCCCGCCTGTTCGGTGGCGACGGCGCCCCCCTGCACCAGGGCCGCTCCCTCACCTACCGCTTCGCGACGACGGTCCCGCTGTGGCTGGGCGCCCTCACCGGCCGTACGCCGCTTTCGCCGGGCGAGACGAGGCGGCTGGCGTCGGGCGCGCTCAGGTACTTCCTCGACCGGGGAGCGGTCGACGACCGGGGCCTGCTGTCGTTGGGCTGGCACGGCCCCAACTCCGCTGTCCTACAAGGCTATTCAGGTCCCGCCTCGCCGTATTGGGCGAGCAAGGGCTTCCTCGGCCTGCTCCTGCCGCCGGACCACGAGGTGTGGACGGCCACGGAAGAGCCCGGGCCGGTGGAGCGGGAGGACGGGCTGCGCCCGGTGGGCCCGCCCAACTGGCTGCTCCAGTCCACGAGTTCGGACGGCCTGGTCCGCCTCCACAATCACGGCAGCGAGGACGTCCGCTACGACCCGTTCTACACGCGGCTTGCGTATTCGACGGTGACGGAACCCGTGCCCCTGGCGGAGCCTGCCGAGACGTACGACAACAGCGTGATCGTCGGCGGCGACGCGAGCCGTGCCGGCATCGAGCCGCTTGGGGTGGGGGAGGGCTGGGCAGCGTCCCGGCACTCGGTGGGCGGAGGCGCTGATGGCAGCGGCGGTGGCGGTGGCGGTGAGGGCGACGCCGGTGGCGGTGTGCGGGTCACCAGCCTCGTCGTGGCCCGGGGCGCCGTCGAGGTCCGCGCCCATCTGGTGAGCGGCGCGGCGCCCGGGACACCGGTGCGGATCACGGGTTGGGCGCAGGCGGAGGGCGTTCGGGCCGAACTCCTCCCCGTTCATGGTCTGGTGGGTATGGAGGAGCCCGGCTTCGCCGGCGAGACGGGCGACGCGGACGCCACCCTCTTCGTGGCCCTCGCCCGCCTCACCGCCGACCCGGACCCCCTGCCGCTCACGGAGCTGGTGTCCGTGGCGGTGGAGGGGGCGTACGACGTGGTCGTGACGTGGGCCGACGGCGAGCGGGCGGGGTTCCGGTTCGACCGCGGAGCTACGGCTTCAGACGGGCGATCTTCAGCGTCTTCGTGGTCGGTGACGCCCCGTTGAGGGCGGTCGTGTAGGACGGGGTGACGGGTGCGTACGCCCAGGTCAGCGTCCCGTCCTTCAGGACCGCGATGTCACCGGAGATCCGGGCCTTGACGACCTTGTCGGCGCCCTGGAGCTTGCCGTTCCAGTCGACGAGGCGGAAGTGGGTGCCAGTGAAGGTGCCGGTGCAGGTGCCGCTCGCGCACTTGGCGTTCTTCAGGGACTCCCAGGAGACGAGGAGCCGGTTCTTGCCGTACGGGGCGACGCGCACGTTGACGTGCTCGGTGCCCTTGGCGGAGGTGAGGTAGACCGGCTTGCCCGAGGGGGTGTTGCGGTTCTTGAGGAACGCGACGGCGACCTGGTGGGTGCTGGTCCTCGGCTTGACGGTCCAGCCCCGGCCGCTGGAGTCGTCCGGGTTCTTCTTGGCGGAGGCGGCGCCGCGTGAGGCGAAGGCGGTGGCGTAGCGGCCGGTGGAGGACTTCACGAGGTCGCCGGTGCGGCCCGCGAAGGTGCCGCCGCAGTAGCCCGCCCAGCACTGCTCGCGCTGGACGACGGGCGCGTCGTCCGGCGCGGCGATGCCGGTGGAGACGAACAGGCCCGACCGCCAGTCGTCGAAGCAGAGGGAGGTGAAGTCGCCGCTCGTCTCGGCGCGCAGGGCTATGCCCTCGTTGTGGGAGCAGCCCCAGCCCCAGCCGCCGCTGAGCTTCTTGCCCTTGGGGCCCACGTACGCCAGCTTGTCGCCGAAGTGGCCGTCGGCGAAGCCGCCCGCGCCGTGGACGACGAAGTAGGCGCCGTACTTCTTGCCGTTCCAGGCGAGCTGGCCGTCGAGCAGCGGGGCCGTGTCGTTCGAGGAGGTGCCGGTGAGCTTGGTCCGCCAGGTCTGCTTGCCGTTCTGGTAGCGGATCAGCGCGGCGGCCGTCTCCTTCCACTTGTTGGTGTCGGAGACCCGGGTCAGCAGCGCGAACCCGTCGTTGTGCGCGACGAGACCACCGACCTCCTTCGTCCCGTTGACGACAGTGTCGGCACCGGAACGCTTTCCGGCCGCGGTCAGCGGCGTGACGTGGATACCGTCCGATGCGGGCCAGGCGACCCGCAGCGTGCCGTTCGGCGCCACGGCCGTCGCCGTCCGCGTCCACTCCCGGCTGTTGTTGTAGCCCGCCGAGAGGTAGGGGAACTTCGCCGACAGGCTCACGGTCGTGTCGGTGACGGTGAGATCACCGGCCGCGGCCGCGGCGGTGGTCGTGGGCGCCGCCCCGGCGGTCGCGTACCAGGCGCCCGCCAGCACGGACGCGGCCACGAGCGAGCCGATGACGGGCTTGCGCGCGAGGTGGCGACGGCGGTGTCTGGACGGGGCGGAGGGGGTGGGTGTTGCAGGTGTCATGCTCTGTGGTCGCCCCCGAAGGGGCGGAAGGTTGCCGTCGGGGCGAAGGAATGTTTGAGACCTCAAGGGCGGCTGCTCGTGGGGGACCAGGCCAGACGGGACTACGCCCCCTCGGGGCCTTCCCGGGGCCAGTGGGTGAGAGCCAGATGCAGCGCCTCGACGGACCTGTCCCACGACCTCCGTACGTCCCGGGGCGCACCGAAGCCGCCCCCGGCCTCCAGGGCGCAGAAGCCGTGGAACGTGCTGCGCAACAGCCGTACGGCGTCCGTGAGGGCGGGTTCGTCGAGGCCGTACGCGCGGAGCATGCCGTACGTGATCTCGGCGGTGCGGCGCAGGGCGGGGGAGTCGGTGACGAGGACCTGGTCGACGGGGATCTGCGTGGCCGCGTACCGGCCGGGATGCTGGAGGGCGTACTCCCGGTAGGCGCCGGCGAAGGCGGCGAGCGCGTCCTTGCCGGCCCGCCCGGCGACGGCCGCCGCGATCCGGTCGATCATCTCGCCGCCGGCGAGCAGTGCCATCCGGCTGCGTAGGTCCTGCAGGTTCCTGACGTGCGAGTACAGGCTCGCGTCCTTGACCCCGAAGTGGCGGGCCAGGGCGGAGAGCGAGACGTTCTCGAAGCCGACCTCGTCGGCGAGATCGGCGGCGGCCGCGGTGATGCGGTCGGGGGTGAGGCCGACTCGGGGCATGGAGCACCTCTGGACGGGACAAGAACCTAGGGGCTCTAGGTTAAGGGCTGGACGCCCCCCTGCCGTACACGGATCTCGTCGGCAGTTCCCTGCCATGGTGGGGCTGCACAGGCGGCCCCACCCCGTGGCGGTCGGGGTGGGGCCGAGGAAATCAGTGGTCGCTCCGGGCGGCGCTCAGCCGATCGGCGCGTACAGCACGCCCAGCTTGTCGATCTCGTCGCCCGCGCGGCCGGTGAAGCCGACGATCTGCCAGCCGGAGGGGGCCGTGAAGGTCTTGGCGTCGGAGGTGGCCGCGCCGGAGGTGAGGGTGCGGCCCTTGTCCGTGCCGAAGGCGGCGGAGAAGATCCGGGTGCGACCGTCCTTCTGGCCCTGCGTCAGCTTCACGGAGGTGAGGTGCTCGCCGGAGGCAAGGGTGAGGGAGGTCGCCGTGCCGCCCGTACCGCCGTGGGTCAGCGTCGTACCGCCGTCGTGCGTGAGCGAGACCGCGTCGAGGCGGGAAGCGCCGCGCAGGGTCAGGGTGCGGGGCGAGACCGTCGACGGGAGGTTGTCCGCGTCGTTGTACGCGGTGCCGTGCGGGCCGCCGACGAAGTCACTGGCCCGAAGCCCCGAGTTGAGTTTCCAGGAGAAGTCGACGGTGTGCGGGAAGTGGTCGGAGAGGTTACCGCCCGCCGAGTCGAGGAACTTCGCCCACTCGTTGTTGTAGCGGCCCGCGGTCAGGTCGACCACGTTGCTGTCCCGGTAGAAGACCTTGTCGACGACCTCGCAGTCGTTGGTCGGCGCGGTCGTCGGGCAGACCAGCGCGTCGCTGCCCAGCGCGGGGGCGACACCGCCCTTGACCAGCTGCACCCAGGGGTCCGCGAGGCTGTTCTCGCTGACCAGGCTGCGGATGTTGTCGCCGGTGCGCGTGTAACGGGTGTTGGTGTCACCCATGACGATCACCGCGTTGCCCGCCGAGTTCGCCTTGATGAACTCGGAGAGCTGCGTGACGTTGGCCCGGCGGGCGGCGAGAGCGGCGTCGTCGGAGTCGGCGTTCGTGTGCACGTTGTAGAGGTCGACGAAGACACCGTCGTCGAGCCGCACCCGGGCCAGTGAGAAGCCCTTCGGAGTGAGGCAGTTGGTGCCGGTGCAGTTGTTCCACTTCACCCGCTCGAAGTCCTCGAACGCGTAGTCCGAGAGGGTGTTGAGGCCGTCGCCGAAGGGGACCCCGCCGCTGGTCGCCGTGCGGTACGGGTGGTTGTCGCCCGCGTACAGCGCCGCGTGGTAGTTGAAGTCCTCCTGCACGTTCACGATGTCGTACGCCCCGAGGCGCGGCGCGAGCAGCGGGGTGTTCGTCGCCGGGTTACCGGAACTGAGCCCCTCCGGGAGGCCGGCGACGTTGTACGTCAGCACGTTGAAGGTGCCGCTCGTGGCGGCAGCCGCGGGCGTCGCGCCGGTGGTGGCGAGGCCGGTGACGGCCAGCGCACCGGCGGCGAGGGTGCCGAGCAGTCTTCTCATGGGGCTCGTCGGGCTCATGCGACTCATGCGACTCATGGGGCTCTCCGGGGGGCGGGGGGAAGGTGAGCGGTGCTCAGGTTCGATGGCAATCAGTGTGACGTGCAAGGTCAGTTGGGGAAACAGTGAGGGACGTGGCGATCTGCCGTATCCATGGCACCCGGTGGCCATCCCTTGATCGTTCGACGTTCATGTGTCGCCTCGATCCTCCACAGGCGGCGTGGTCACGTCGCGAAGGCAGCCGCGGAAGGCAGCGGCATCCGGGAGGCGTTTCATGGCACACGGGCACGCGCACGGTCATCACCACCACGGACACGACCACGATCACGGGCATGACCACGAGCAGGTGGCGGCCGAGCTCCCCGCCGCCTTCGATGCCACCGTGCCCGATGAGGCGCTGACCCCCGAGCAGCAGTCGCGCCGCTCCCTGCTGCGCCGTGCGGGCCTGCTGGGCGCGGGCCTGACCGCCGCGAGCGTCCTGGGCCAGGCGGCGGCGGCCGCCCCGGCGTACGCGGCCCCGGGCGGCCGGCGGAGCGGCGGTTTCCTGTGGCTGGCCGGCGACCACCACATCCACACCCAGTACAGCAGCGACGGCAAGTACCGCGTCGTCGACCAGGTCCGGCAGGGCGCCAAGCACGGCATGGACTGGCTGGTCATCACCGACCACGGCAGCGTGACCCACGCGAAGATCGGTGTCGAGAAGGTCAACCCGGACATCAAGGCGGCCCGCGCCGCGTACGAGGACACGCTCGTCTTCCAGGGCCTGGAGTGGAACATCCCGGGGGCCGAGCACGGCACCGTCTTCGTCCACCCGGGCAGGAACGAGGTCTCCGTCCTCAAGCAGTTCGAGACCGACTACGACGGCAGCGTGAAGAGCGCCTCCGACTCCACGCCCGCCAACGAGGCTCTCGCGGTCGCGGGTCTCGCCTTCCTCGGCGACCAGGTCCGGCGGCGCAAGGTCAAGGACGCCCTGATGCTCGCCAACCACCCGGCGCGGCGCGGCGTCGACTCCCCGCACGAGATCCGCGGCTGGCGCGACGCGACCGGCACGGGCCGCCAGATAGCCGTCGGCTTCGAGGGCGCCCCCGGCCACCAGGCGGCCGGCCTCCCCGCACCTCTCGGCATGGCCCGGGCCCGCGGTATCTACGACAACAACCCCAGCGCCAACTCCTTCGCCGGCTACCCCCTGGAGAGCTACCGCACCTGGGGCGGCTTCGACTGGATGACCGCCACCGTCGGCGGCCTGTGGGACAGCCTCCTCGCCGAGGGCAAGCCCTGGTGGATCACCGCCAACTCGGACTCCCACCAGGTGTACGCGGACACGGCCGTGCGGGGCCCCGGCGGCGACTTCAACACCGACGGCCGGTACCCGGACCCGGTCTACGGCGGCAAGATCGACGTCACCCAAGGTGACTACTGGCCCGGCCAGTACAGCCGCACGCACGTGGGCGCCGACGGCTTCTCCTACGCCGCCGTCATGGACGGCATCCGCGCCGGCCGTATCTGGGTCGACCACGGCGGGCTCCTCAGCGGCCTCGACGTCCGCGTCTCCGGCGGCAGCCGCTGGGCCACGCTGGGCGGCGCCCTGCACGTCAAGAAGGGCACCAAGGTCACCCTGACCGTCGACGTGGCCCTGGCCGGCGGCGCCAACTGGGCGGGATTCATCCCGAAGTTGGCGCGTGTGGACGTCATTCAGGGCGATGTGACGGGCACACCCGCCGACAGGGACACCTTCACCGCGCCGACGGCGAAGGTCGTGAAGTCGTACGAGGTGAACAAGTCCACCGGCACGGTCCGGCTGACCTACGAACTCGGCAAGGTCGACCGCCCGCTCTACGTCCGGCTGCGCGGCAGCGACGGCAACCGCTCGGCCGTCGGCGCGAGGGGCGCGGCGGTCGACCCGGCGGGCCCCGCCATCGACGTCGTCGGTGACGCCGACCCGTGGCGCGACCTGTGGTTCTACACCAACCCGGTGTGGGTCCTGCCCTCGTGACGCCGTACGCCCTCACCGTGGACGCGGAGGTCAGGGACCTGCGCGCCGCCGATCACCTGCTCCACACGCTGGCCGCCGAACTCGCCCTCCCCGAGGGCACGTTCGGGTGCACGCACCTGGTGCGAGGGGACCGGCCACGGGTCTTCCTGTCCCTCGCCGTGCCGTCCGAGCCGCTCCTGAGCACCGTCCAGGAGCGGCTGACCGCCCGTGACCACGAGGTGGCGCCCGGCACCCCGGACGCCATGGGCCGCGCCGTGATCTATCCCGGCGTCGCGGCCCTGACCGGCACGCTGACGATCGCGGACGTGCTCGACCGCTCCGCGATCGCCCGCG
This sequence comes from Streptomyces sp. NPDC057474, assembly GCF_042802555.1. Classification (NCBI taxonomy): domain Bacteria; kingdom Bacillati; phylum Actinomycetota; class Actinomycetes; order Kitasatosporales; family Streptomycetaceae; genus Streptomyces; species Streptomyces sp. NPDC057474. The sequence goes on from NZ_JBHVDX010000233.1 coordinate 15,674, forward strand.
TGAACGTACTGGGCTCGCCCGGCCAACCGTCGCCGGACACCCCGCTGGTGACGCAGGATCACGTGCGGCCGCACTGGCACGACGGTGAACTGGTCCTCACCGCCATGCCCGCCGTCGGCGGCACCCTCGTCCCCTTCGAGGTCCCGGAACCGACACCGTGCTGCGCTGACCACTGAAACCGCGCCCCGTCAGGACGGCGGTCGTGGGGTGCGCTTCGGCACGGCGACTCCTCGCGAAGGGGTGTCAGGGGTGAGGGTGAGCACGGAAGCGCTGCCTCCCCCTCCGTCGGCGCCGGG
>NZ_JBHVDX010000234.1:0-15951 GCF_042802555.1 Streptomyces sp. NPDC057474
GGTGGGTGGGGGCTGGTCGTGCAGTTCCCCGTGCCCCTGAAAAGCAGGGGCTGCGCTCCGTGCTTTTCGGCCCGCAGGGCCGGGTCTTTGTCTTCAGGGGCGCGGGGAACTGCGCGAGCAACCACGAACTGCCCGCACCCGCCGACGCACAGTCACCCCCGAGCAATGAGGCGCCCGGCTCAGCGGCGCAGCCCAGCCGCATTACCGTGAGCCCATGCTCCCGAACGTCACCGGCGCGGCCTCCGCCCCCGCGCCCGCCGAAGCCGTCGCACCCCTCATGCGGGGGATCACCGTGCTGCGCCGGCTCACCGAGGCGGACGGGACGCTGAGTCCGAGCGGGCTGGAGAAGGCCACCGGGCTCGCGCGCTCCACGGTCGACAGGATCACGGCGACGCTGGCCCGCATGGGCTACGTACGGCTGGACGGCCGCGACGCGGTCCTCGCCCCCCGTCTGATGGAGCTGGGCAACGCCTATCTGGCCGCCATCCGTCTCCCCCGTCTTCTCGACGCCCACGCGGACGCCCTCGCCGACGAGTTGGACGAGTCGGTGTCCCTCGCGGTCGGCGACCGGGACGGCGTCCGCTTCATCCACCAGGCCACCCGCCGCCGCGCGATGTCCCTCAGTTTCCGCATCGGCGACCTCCTCCCCGCCGAACGCACCGCGCCCGGCCCGCTGTTCGCCACCGAGTGGGAGCCGGCGAACTGGGCCCGGTGGCGCGCCCGCCGCACGGCCGACCCAGAGGGCCACGGCTTCCCGGCGGTGCCTCCGCGTGGCGGCGCGTACGACGACTTCGAGGACCGTACGGCTCGGGCGGGCGCCCAAGGGTGGGCGCTGGACGACCAGTTGATCGAACCGGGGCTGGTGGCGGTGTCCGTCCCCGTGCGGGATCCGCGTACCGGGCGGGTCGCGTGTGTGGCGAGCGTCGTCAGTCATACGAGTCGGCACACGGCTGAGTCCCTGCGTTCGACGCTGTTGCCGCGGCTGCGGGCGACCGTGGCGGAGATGGAACGGGAGCTGCGGGGGCCTGCGGGGGCCGCCTCCACCGTGAGGGGCGGCACCTCGGGCACCTCACGCGTCTCTGCCCCGTCCAGCCCCTCGGGTCTCGCCGCCTGGACCGGCGCCTCCAAGCAGGAACTGGGCCGGGAGTTCATCGAGTCGCTCGCCCGGGGGCTCACCGTGATCACCTCGTTCGGCGAGGGGCGGGCCGAGCTGACCCTCACCGAGGTCGCCCAGGCCACCGGACTCGCCCGGGCGACGGCCCGGCGCGCGCTGATCACCCTCGAACACCTCGGGTACGTCGAGTCGTACGACCGTGTCTTCCGCCTCACGCCCCGGGTGCTGGGCCTGGGCTTCCCGCCCCTGTCGATGCTGCCCCTCCCGCGGATCGCCGCGCCGCATCTGGCCGAACTCTCCGCGCGGGTGCACGAGTCGGCGTCCCTCGCGATCCTCACCGGGGGCGGGGACGAGGTGCAGTACACGGCGCGGGTCGCCACGAGCCGCATCATGAGCGTCAACATCACCCTCGGGACGCGACTGCCGGCGTACGCGACCTCGCTCGGCCGCGTCATGCTCGCCGACCTTCTCCCGGAGGTCTCCCTCCCGGAACGCCTCATCCGGCTGACCCCGCACACGGTCACCGACCGGCGGGAACTGCTGGCCGTCCTGGAACGCGTGCGGGCCGCCGGGTACGCCCTCGTCGACGGGGAGTTGGAGGAGGGGCTGCGGTCCATCGCCGTGCCGGTGCGGGAGCGGGGTGGGCGGGTGGTCGCGGCGGTGAACGTCGCGATGCACAGCAGTCGGCGGAGCGTCGAGGAGTGTGTGGCGGAGGTACTGCCGGAACTACGGGATGCGGTGGGGCGGATCGAGGGGGAGCTGGGGGTGGCGGGCATGTTCCGCCGGGTCCCGGGAGTCTGACCGGGAGTCCGACCGAGTCCGCCCTGGAGCACGACCTCCCCATGCGAACACCGTACGCTGGTCGCGTCAGCCGTACGCAGGCAGAGGAGAGGCGCCGCTATGTCACCCGAGAAGCCGGTCAGGAAGCAGGAGGGGTTCCAGTCCGTGTGGACCCGGCCCCGGACCGGGCGGGAGCAGCCCGCGCTGAGCCGGGAGCACATCGTGGCCGAGGCGCTGCGGCTGCTCGACGAGGAGGGCATCGACGCGCTGAGCATGCGCAAGCTCGGCGGCCGCCTGGGCGCCGGCGCAACCTCCCTCTACCGCCATGTCGCCAACAAGGACGAGCTGCTGGAGCTGGCCGTCGACGAGATCTACGGCGAGATCGAGGTCCCCACCACTCCCGACCCGGCGAACTGGCGCACCGACACGGCCAGTTGCGCGCACACCCTGCGCGCCACGATCCTGCGCCACCCTTGGCTGGCCTCCGTGCTCGGCGAGATGGGCATGTCCTATCTCGGCCCGAACTGGATGCGGATCTCCGAAGCCATGCTGAACCTGCTGACCACCGCCGGGTTCCCCGCCGACGAGACCGACCGGGCGCTCTCGACGATCGTCGCCTACGTCACCGGCATGGCCACCACCGAGGCCGCCTGGCTCAACGTCCTCGCCCGCAGCGGCCAGGACGAGCGGACCATGGTCGAACGCCTGTGGCCGGCCGCCGAGGAGGCCGCCCAGGACTACCCGCTGCTGCGCGAGGGCTACGCCGAACAGCGCGGGGCGGATCCGCGGGCGGCCCGGGAGGAGGGGTTCCAGTACGGGCTCGACCGGATGCTGGACGGGTTGGAGACGCGGCTGAAATGAGCGGACTTCATTGGCTTCTTTGAGCTGATTGACTTCTTTGGGCTGATTGGCTTCTTTGGCTTCTTTGGGCTGATTGGCTTCCTTGGCTTCTTTCGGGCCTCGTCCCCAACTCGCCCTGCCTACTCACCCGTTGACGCCCGTGTACTTGCTCAGGCTCCACTTCCACAGCAGCCGCGACAGCACGTAGGCGGTGAGGCCGATGAGGGGCGAGGCGACCGCGAGCGCTTCCGGTACGCCCATCGCGTCGCCGTGGCCGGTCAGCACTCCGGCCGGGAAGTAGGCGATGAAGGCGAGCGGTACGACGAAGGTGAACGCGGCGGACGCGGCCTTCGGCAGGATGCTCAGGGGGTAGCTGCCGAAGGTCCCCATCAGCTCCTCCAGCCACTGGCTCCAGTACGAGGTCGCCGGGAAGTGGAACGCGGCGGCGGCCAGGGCCGTGAAGAGCGCGGCCTCGACCAGCATGCCGCCGAGCACACCCGCCACCACGTACGCGATCCGGCCCGCCGTCCAGTCGAGGGAACTGCGCTGGAGGGCGGCGACGAACAGACCGGCCGCGACGACCAGGTCGCCGATGGCGTTGACCGGGAAGAAGGCCAGCTGGACCTGCCGGTAGACCGGCATCGGACGGATCAGGCAGGGGTCGACGATCCCCTCCTGGACGAGGACGTTCATGTACTGGACGCGGCCGAGGAAGAGCACGTACAGCCCGTGGGCGAGCATGCGCATACTGGCGATGAGCAGCACGTCGGAACTGGACCAACCGCCGAGTCCGGGGAACCGGGTGAGCAGCACCGAGGCGAAGACGACGATCGAGACCTGCCAGATCGCCCCGACGGCGACGCCCATCAGGAACTCGCCCCGGTACTCCAGCCGGGCCTTGAAGTTGAGCTTGGTGATCCGCCAGACGACGCGCCAGGCGTGCGCGGTGCCATGTGAAGCGGTCCTGTGTGGAGTCGTCATGGTCATCCTCCCTGGGCCACGACGCGTCGGCCGGCCCGGTCCCAGAGCCGGCGGGTCAGCAGCGCGAGCAGCACGATCCAGACGGCCTGGATCGCCATCTGCCCGAAGGCGTCGTCGACGCCGATCCGTCCGACGTAGATGGAGAGCGGTACGCCGAGGGTCGCCTGGAACGGCAGGAACGTGCTGAGCGTGATGAACCAGTCCGGGAAGTACCAGAGCGGCGCGTACACACCGGAGAGCAGGTTCTGCGCGAAGACGAGGATCATCAGGGCCGCCTCGTTGCGCAGGGTCCAGAAGCACAGCAGGTCGACCAGCATCATCACGTAGTGCAGGACCAGTTGGCCGAGCAGCATGCTCACCGCGAAGACCCCGGCCACCGCGAGGGAGGCAGGCGGGGCGACGACCCCCACGGCGAGACACAGCACGTATCCGGCGAGCACCCAGCCGAAGCCGTACAGCTGGTCGCCGAGGGCGCGCAGGGCGTAGTAGCGCTGGGGCTTCATCGGCCGCAGGTACCAGTAGACGATCGTCCCGAAGTGCAGGTGCTGGATCACCGTGTCGCGGCCCGCGCGCCGGTCGAGGCCGCGGATGCGGCTGGCGAGCACGGCGAGTACGGCGTAGCCGACGGCCTGGGTCTCGTTCAGCCCGGCGCTGGAGTCGGTGTTCGCGTACAGCCCCCGCCAGAGGTAGACGACCAGGCAGACCTGGACGAGGAGCCGTATGGCGGTGGCGGTCATCCGGGGCGGGGTGAGCAGCTCGCCCCGGGGGGTGATCCAGGAGACGCGGCGGGCACGGGAGAGGGCCGTGGTGAGGGTGGGAATCGGGGTGGGGGTGAGGGTGGGGGCTTCAGGTGGATCGGGCAGGGTCCGGGGCGTGACTGCCATGGTCAGCCGCCCTGGGAGGTGGAGGCGGAGGTGGAGGCGGAAGTGGAGGCGGAAGTGACGGTGGCCGGCTCCCGGGCCGGTATGTCGGCCGGTGGTATGTCACTGAGGTAGGCGGCGCGCATGACGTCCTCGAGGTCGTTCTCCTCCAGCGCCAGGTCCGCGACCCGGAACCGCCCGATGATCGCCTTGAGCGCCTCGTGGACGCTGGGCGCGTCCTCCCCAACCGGCCCGAACACGACCCGCGGCCCTTCGCGCCGCAGCACGCCGATACCGGCGAACCCGGGCAGCGGCACAGGGGCTCCCGCCGCTCCTGTCCCCTCACCGCGCTCGATCTCCTCGACGTCGGCCGGGTCCGCGAGCGTGGCCCGGACCTGCCAGGTGCCGCCGAAGCGCCGCCGGATCTCCTGGAGCGAGCCGTCGAGAACGATCCGGCCGTGGTTGATCAGCACGACGCGCTCGGCGAGCCGTTCCACCTCGGTCATGTCGTGCGTGGTGAGCAGGACGGTACGGTCGCGCTCCTCGACCTGGTGCCGCAGGAACCGCCGTACCTGCTCCTTCACCACCACGTCCATGCCGATGGTGGGCTCGTCGAGGAAGACGACGGGCGGGTCGTGCAACAGCGAGGCGGCGAGATCGCAACGCACCCGCTGCCCCAGCGACAGATGCCGGACCCGGGTGTCCCAGAACTCGGAGAGTTCGAGCAACCCGTCGAACTCCTCGATACGGTCCCGGAATTGAGCCTCGGGAACCCCATAGATATCCCGCAGAATCTCGAACGAGTCCCGGGCGGGCAGATCCCACCACAACTGCGTCCGCTGCCCGAACACGGCCCCGATGTTGTGGGCGTTGCGCTCCCGGTCCCGGTGCGGGACGACCCCGGCGACGAGCGCCTCGCCCGAGGTGGGCGTCAGGATCCCGGTGAGCATCTTGATCGTGGTGGACTTCCCGGCCCCGTTGGGACCGAGCAGTGCGAGCAACTCCCCCTTGCCCACACTGAATTCGACGTCCTGCACCGCGACCTTGGCCACTCGCTGCGGGCTGACGAGCGATTTGAGCGCCCCCGCGGATCCGGGCCGCCGTACGGTCGTCTGGAACACCTTGGACAGCCCGCGCGCCTCGATCACCGCAGACAACGGCATCACATCCCTTCACACCAACTCGTTCGAAATTGTTCGAGATAGCAAACGCCATCCGGAACAACGGTCGGCATGCTAGGCCCGCAGGCCGAACCAGAGAAACGATTTGTTGGCCGCCCCGACACCGCTCCCTGGGATCACCGCCCGGACCTACCCAGCGCGACCACCCCGGATGCCTACCCCCCACCGACTCCCCCACCACCCGCTACACCGACCGGGCACGCAGAGGTCATCCATCTTCCCGCCCGCCAGGGACACAGTCCGGAACCGCGCTCCGCCATCGAGCTGCTCAAGAGCGAGTCGGAAGAACCCCGCGAAGGTGCCGAGGCCGTCGTGCGCGCACTGCTGGACGTGCTCCTGCTCTGCATCCTGCGCACCTGGCACGACGCGCAGGCAAGCCACCACAGTGCCACCGGCTGGGCCGCGGCGCTGCGCGCCCCCGCCACAGCGTCCGCGCTACAGGCGATCCACCCCGATCCGTCCCGGCAGTGGACCGTCGAGGAACTGGCCGGTCTGTCGGAGTCGGTCCGCGCGGCCTATCTGGCGGCCAACCCCTTCATCGCCTGGTCCGGCGGCAAGGCGCACTTCACCTGGGCGGACTTCCTCACCCATGTCGGCGCCCGGCGCAAGAACGTGCCGTCCTTCGACACGTTCGACATGGCCGGCCCCGAGAACAACCTCTTCGGCACGGGGACCACGAGGGCCCGGCACTTCACCCTTTGGCGCCTGCGCAAGCAGAACGGCGACAGCGCCCGCCTCGACGAGGGCGGTGTCGACGCCGAAGCTCTAGGACTCCGAACCGACCTCGAACAAGGCGGCCCCGTCTTCCATCCTGGCCTTCTGCGATGTCGCCCGCCGGGCCGACGCCAACTGCCAGCCGAAGGTCGGGCCCGCCCCCGATGCCCAGCAGGTTCACCCGGCACTTGGTGGTCAAACCCTTCGCGGCGAAGGGCGCGTCCGACGCCGACGCCGTGGGGGACACGGGCACCGGCAGGACCGCCGCGCGGGGCGGGTGCCTGCGGTTGACGTGGCCGTTGGGCGCGACGTGAGTTGTGGCCGTCAGTCCGCCGTGCCGCTCAGCAGGGTCTCCAGGGCGGCGGCGCCGACGCCGCCGTCTTCGAAGAGAACCCTGTTCAGCAGTGCGGGCAGTCGGCGGGCGGGCAGGTCCAGGAACGGCGCCAGCCGACGGGCCAGTTGCGCGGAGTCCTCGCCCAGGCCGTGCCGGGCCAGGACGCCGACCGTGCGCCCCCAGAGGCGGGGGTCGTTCATCAGATCCCGTACGGTGACCACTTCGGGCGGCGCCTTGGCGAGGCAGGGATCCTCGGTGGTCCAGGTGTGCGTGCCATGGGCCACCGTCACCGGAGGCCGTCCGGAACCGGGCAGATGGATGGTGGCCCGTGTTCCCACGAGTACGGCCACGTCCAGGTGGAAACGCCCGTCGTCGCGTCGCCAGCTCACCGAGGCCTCGCCGTACGGGGTGAGATGCACGGCCGTCGCGTGGGTCAGTGACCGGTCCGGCAGTGGGCGGGAACAGGGTCGGCTTCATATTCGATGGGCGGCCGGAGGCCGAGGTTGGACGGGGCATCAACGACGACGATGCGGCGCATCCGGCGGCGCCCCAGATACCGAAGGCCACGCCACGCCGCTCGGCCGGGACGGCGGCCGAGAGCAGGGTGAGTGTCAGGGGCGTCACGATGGCGGCCCCGACACCCTGCACCGCTCGGGCGGCGATGAGTTCGTTCATCCCCGGTGCGAGCGCGGCCGCAGCGGAGGCGGCGGTGAAGATGCCGAGCCCGAGGACGAACAGCCGTCGCCGCCCGAACCGGTCACCCAGCGAGGCGCCGAACATCAGCAGGACGGCGAAGGTGAGGGTGTAGGCGCTCACCGTCCATTCGAGGTCCTCAAGTCCGCCACCGAAATCCTCACGGATCGAGGGCAGGGCGGTCGTGACGATCAGGTTGTCCAGCGCGGTGATGAATCCGGCCACGCTGGTGATGGCCACGGCCCAGATGGTGGTGCCGCTCCGGGCGGGCCGCTGGTGTTGCTGCTGCTGCTGTGACATGACTGTCCTATGTCAGACGGAACGAGTGACTGATCAATAGATAGGCAGACCAGGGGCCTGAGCCGGAGGTGAATGCGGTGCCGGTGAATGCGGTGCTCGGGGCGGGCGGCGAGCGCCACGGTCCCCATGGGTCCACCGTGCTGACGCCTCCGCCGGTCGGGCAGGCGGACGCGGCCCCCGGCGATCGGGGAGGTCGTCCGGGTCAGCCTGCCGATGACGATGGGGAAGGTAGGTCCGTGCTGCACCCGCTTGACGCCGCTCGTCAGGGCGACGCGGAAGCCCTGATGCTGTGGGGCGACCCCGGTATCGGCAAGACCGCGCTACTGGAACACATGGCCGAGTCCGGCGTCGCGGACTCCGAGTCTCTCCGGGGCGGCTGGCAGAGGAACCACCGGTACACACGGCGAGTCCCTCGCTCATCGGCCGCAGGCGCTGCGCCGGCGGGCAGTCGGGACGGCCGGCAAGCGGCGGGAGAACGGACGGACGCAGCCGTCGACCGCGTCGGCTGTGCGTCCATGGCGGTTGTAGGTCCACCGCGCGAAGAAGTACTCGAGATACCCGCGCATGTCGTGCCCCACCAAGCGTTCGGGCAGATCGGGCTGCATGCGGAACAGCCAGTGCCAGTACCCGGAGGCCAGCGAGGCGTCCAGGCGGCGGAACATCTCCTGGGTGGGCACGATGTCGAGCACGGCCAGCCGCTCCACCTGGTCCCAGCCGTGGAGTAGGACGAGCAGAAGTCCGGACCCGGCTCGGACGCAGTGCAGGCGGACCCCGTCCACCTGCGTCACTACGGTCGTCACTGTCGGCTGCCCCACGGACGCTTCCTGACACGAGCTAACCGTCGAACTGCCGGAGGGTCCTCAGCTCACTCGGGCGACCTCATACGAAAGGCTGGGCCGGGGACGCTCTCGATGTCCTTCGCTTGCACCGGGTGGCCTCGTTCGCAGCGGATCTGGACATCGACGTGCGCGCCGCACTCGCGGTGTCGCGCCAGTACAGCCGGCCCCTCCGGGTCGGCACGGTACCGGTCGCCCCACTGCAGCAGCCCCATCACGGCCGGCACCAGATCCATGCCCTTGGAGGTGATCACATACTTCGACCGACTTCGCGAACCGGGCTCCTTGTACGTCTCCGTCGCCAGGATCCCTTCCTCCACCAGCATCCGAAGCCGCGTCGCCAGAAGGTTACGAGGACAGCCCAGGACACGTTCGAGGTCACCGAACCGGGACAAGCCGTACCAGACCTCGCGCAGGATCAGGATCGTCCACTTCTCGCCCACGATCTCAAGAGTCCGCGCGATCGAGCAGTTGGACGTGTCCCGGTCGAGTCGGGGGTCCATGCCGGTGTCTTGGAGAACTTCGGTCCACGCATCCATGGGAGCGATTCTAACCACGTTTGGGTTTACTTTTAGATACTCAGCTATCGGTGCCGCGATCGGCCACTCGACCCGACTGCGCACGAGAAGCATCAAGGCCTCCCGCCGAGTCCTTCGGGCGATGCGCGAGGGCGTGGAGCCGAGCCCGGATGCGAGTCCGTTCCACGCGTCCGGGCATGGCCGCTCGGGGCCGCTCGGGGCTACGAGAACACCTGCATGCCGCCATCGGCGTCTCACCGATCGCCTACCGGCGCACCTTCCGCGGCACCCCGTCCCTCACGCACTGAGCGCCACCGCACCCACCACTCTGCGAACGCGGTGACGAACGGGCGCACCGCCACGGCCGGGGGGAACGGACGTCGCCACACAGCACGCGCCCGCCCATACCGCAGGGGCGCCGTCAGCCCGCCATGCCCATGATCACCGGACCGCTCGCAGGAGCACTCTCCGACCGCTTCGGTGGCGCACGGGCATGTTGTTCGCCCCCGCCGCCAACCTCGTCATGAGCACGGTCCGCCCGGAAGAGGAAGGCCTCGCCTCCGGCGCCAACAACGCCGTCCGCCAGGTCGGCGGCGTCATCGGTGTCACTCCCCGGCGGCCATCTTCTCCGCCCAGGCCAGCTACGAGTCCGCCTCACCGCCGCTTGGGCGGCATGGTGCTGTGCCACCTCGATGTGCCGCAGGCCGAACCAGACGACCAGCGCTCTCAGCGCGAAGGCCGCCCCCGGCAAGGACGAAGCTGAGGGTGAACTGTGATTCGGCGGGTACCGCCGGGGAGGTGCCCGACGCTCTTGGCGGCACGGTGGTGGTGATCACCGTGCCGGTGTCCATCGCGATCCGCCGGAGGAACTTCACGGTCAGATCAAGCGAGGTGTGTGCCGTGCCCGGCGGCAGGGGCGACTGGACTGCCCCGCCGGCCTAGAGCTTGGACCGGGGCGAAGAACCGCATGCGGGTCTTCCAGCAGCTTTGGCGGCGCAGGAGGTGACCCCGGCGGCGTCGGCTGCGTCCCAGCTGGAGAGGACCTGCCGGCTTCGGACCACTCCCCCGAGAGTCACAACCTGGGGCCAGGGACGTGGTGCGTCAGACGCGCTGCCCGGCGTCCAGCAGGGCGAGGGCGTTGTCGATCCCTTGCTCGAGGAGTTCACTGGCGAGTTGACTGTCGGTCAAGGCGCGGGACAGCTGGAGTGTCCCGGCCATCAGGCCGAGGAGGCTGAGTGCCTTCACGCGTGCGGAGGACGGGGCCTCGGGTGCCATGCGGGCGGCAATGCCGTCGATGAGGACCAGCACGCCGTCGGTGTATGCCTGCCTGGTCGCGTCGGTGCAGCGGCCGATCTCGTCGAGCAGAGCGGCGTTGGGGCAGCCGTCGCCAAGGCTGTCGCGGTGCCGGGGCGACAGGTACCCCCGCACAATCTGCTCGACTCCTGCGCGGCCAGGAGCAGCCCGCGCGACGACATTCTCGGCCTGCACCTTCAACTGGTCGGCGATCGCCGTGGTGACGAGGTCGTCCTTGGATTCGAAGTGAGCATAGAAGGCCCCATTGGTCAGCCCCGCGTCCTTCATGAGCACCGAGACCCCGGAGCCGTCAATGCCGTCTTGCTTAAGCCGACGGCCCGCCGTCTCGATTATCCGCCGCCTCGTCTCCGACTTGTGCTCTTTTCCGTACCGCACCACAGCACACGCTCCTTCGCGGGCCGGAAGGACCGGTAGCCCTTCACCGACTTCACCAGTCTATGGTATTGCGAACGTAATCCAAAAAATCGCCGACCCGGCCCTGCCACATCAGCGACCCCGGGGGCCCGACTCCCGGCAGTGAGGGTGCCGCAGTGCTGGGCGAGTGATTACGCGGGCACGCTGTCCGAGCGACGAATCGGCGCGGTCGTCGGTGATGAGCGTCCAGTCGGCCGGGAACTTCGCCCAGGCGCGGAAGGGGCGGCGGCCGAGCTTCGGCGCGTGATGCGCGAGGACGGAACACAGGATGTCGCCCTCATGACCTTGGCAGAGAGCGCCGAGCACGCTGAGGAGTGATCCAGCAGACCGTCTTCGCCGTGCGCTTGCTGACGGGCATACCTTCGCCAGGCAGCGCCGGGACATCCCGGCCTCAGCGGCGACGCGCGCGACCGGACGCCCAGCGCCCACACGTTCGCAGGAGGTAAGCCGCTGGATCTGGTCGGCGCCCGCAATCTTGAGTACCCCGAGCGCGCACAGCACGTCGCCGCGCAGGCCGTTCGGCGATCCGCCTCGCTCGCCTGCCGCTTGCCCGCCATCAGGCCCATCAACCCGTCGCGGCCGGGCGCCGGGCGCCGGCCACCGGCCGAAGAGGGCATCGGGTGCCCGAACCCGATGATCTCCGCCACCACGACAACCAGAGACTCGCCAAGCCTGGCAGCTCCCTGGAAGCAGCTGCCAGGGAGCACAACGCCACCCCGGCCCAACTCGCTCTGGCCTGGCTGCTACGCAGCGCAGGACATGCTGCCCACCCCCGGTACTTCACAAGTGGCCCACCTGGAGGAGAACGTCGCCGCCGGGACGATCAACCTCAGTGACCCGGCTTACGAAGCGCTGATGGAAGCAGCCGACCGACTCGCCCCGGGCTCCGGCCGGGCAGCGGCCCCAGGTCCCCACCTGTCCGGAGACCAACTCGACGCCCCACAGGGGTGGGTGGGACATGGCCGAGCCTCCTCTACGCCTTCCCGGTCCCCTCCACGGTCAGCACGATCTTGCCGGTGGTACGGCCGGTCTCGCCGAGGACGTGGGCCTTGGCGGCCTCGGCGAACGGGAAAATGGCCTCGATGTGGGCGCGCAGGGCGCCGGTCTCGACGAGGTCGGCGATGGCCTGCATGCCGGCGCGGTCGGCCTCGACGAGGAGGGACTCGTAGGTGCCCCCTCGATGCGGGCGAACCCCTCCATGCCGACTCGGTGGTTGAAGGTCACCACGACGAGATTCCCGTCATGGGCCAGTCGGCTTGCATCGTAGGCGGGGTCGTCGACGGAACCGAACCGGTAGGCCCCGCCGTAGATCCACACCATCACCGGGCGCCTCGTCGCCGGGTCCGGGTCCGGTGTCCAGACATTGACGGTGAGCCAGTCCTCTCCTCCGGTCGCATCGGTGGGAGCGGGAATGGCGGGGCTCAACGGCTCCTGCGGAGGCGGGGGACCGAACACGAACGTCTCGCGAGTGCCCTCCCAGTGGCGCACCGGCTGCGGCGCGGCGAAACGCAAGGCTCCCACCGGGGGTTCGCCGAACGGGATGCCCCGGAAGACGGCGAGACCGTCCTCGTGGCGGCCGCGCACGACGCCTGCCACGGTGGCGACCTCGGGAAACGCTTCTGTGGTCACGACACTCCTCGTCGAGCTCGGCCGACCGCCATGCGGTCGCTGTCAGGGGATCAGGCGTCGGCTGCGTGCTTCATCAGGGTTCAGGGCGGCCGCGCGGTCTCGACCGCGGAGCCGGGGGGACGTCGAGATTCTTCCTAGGCGGACAGGCGGAAAGGCGGACAGGCGGTCGGGCCGCACATCATCCTCAGGCGCGTGCCGGCCCGACCCGCAGGGACTGCCTGGCCGCAGCAGGCAGGCCTCTCAGGTGAGCGAGGTCCACACGCTCTTGACCTCCGTGTACGCGTCGATGGCTTCCCTGCCCATCTCCCGGCCCCAGCCGCTCGCCTTGAACCCGCCCCAGGGGGCGGAGGCGTCCACGGGGTTGGGCATGTTGATGAACACCGGGCCCGCGCGGATGGAGCCGGCCACGCGGTGCGCCGCACCCACGTCACGGGTCCATACGGCCGCCGCCAGGCCGTACTCGGTGTCGTTGGCGCGGGCGACGGCCTCGTCCTCGTCGTCGTACGGCAGGATGGACAGCACCGGGCCGAAGATCTCCTCGCGGGCGATGCGCATGTCGTCCCGCACGCCGGTGAACACGGTCGGCTGGTAGAAGAAGCCCGGCAGGTCGTCGACGGGGGCCCCGCCGACGAGCAGCTGGGCGCCTTCCTCGACCCCGCTGCGCACGAGCGCGTGGACGTGGTCACGGTGTTCGCCGGTGACCAGGGGGCCGAGCTCGGTGTCGGGCGCGCTGCCCGCACCGAGTCGCATCCCGCTGACGGCCTTGGCGCAGCGCTCGGCGAACTCGTCGGCGAGGGAACGGTGGACGAGGAACCGGGTGTAGGCGGCGCACACCTGGCCGCTGTTGAGGAGCGCGCCCTGAAGACAGCCCGTCACGGCCGCGTCCAGGTCGGCGTCAGGCAGTACGAGGCTCGGTGCCTTCCCACCGAGTTCGAGCGAGACACGCTTGAGGTTGCCCGCGGAAGCCCGGACGATCTCCTTGCCGGTCTCGGTCGAACCGGTGAAGGAGACCTTGTCCACGCCGGGGTGCTCGACGAGGGCCCGGCCGGCCTCGGGACCACCGGTCAGCAGGTTGATGACGCCGCCGGGCACACCGGCCTCCCGGCACAACTCGACGAGCCGCACCGTGGTCATCGGGGCCTGTTCCGCGGGTTTGACGATCACGGTGTTCCCGCAGGCGAGGGCCGGTGCGATCTTCCAACTCGCGATCATGAGCGGGAAGTTCCACGGGGTGATCAGCGCGCACACTCCCACCGGCTCGCGCTTGGTGTACTGCAGCACGCCGGGGAAGGACAGCGGAGCCGTCTCGCCGTAGATCTTGGTGACCCAGCCGGCGTAGTAGCGGAAGTGCTCGGCAGTCGTGGCGACGCTGACCGCCGTGGAGATGCCGAGCGGCTGGCCCTGGTCGCGCGTCTCCAACTCGGCCAGTTCTTCGGCGTGTTCCTCGATGAGGTCACCGATGCGCCACAGGATCCGGGCGCGGGCGGCCGGGGTGAGTCCCGCCCACTCCGGGCTCTCGAAGGCGGCGCGGGCGGCCCGTACGGCCGCGTCGGCGTCCACGGCCCCCGCCAGGGACACGTGGGCGTGGGGTTGCCCCGTCGCCGGGTCCAGGGTCTCGAACTCCGCTCCGGAGGCAGCGGCTTGCCACTCGCCACCGATGAAAAGGGTATTGGTCACAGCTGTGCTCCCAGGATGAGGTCGGCGCAGCGCTCGCCGATCATGACGGCAGGTGCGTGGGTGTTGCCGGAGGTGACGGAGGGCATGACGGAGGCGTCCGCGACGCGCAGCCCGGCCACGCCGTGTACGCGCAGGTGAGGATCGACGACCGCCATCCGGTCGATGCCCATACGGCAGGTGCCCACCTGGTGGTGATAGCTGAGGAGGGTCCGCTTGATGTACGCGGCGACCTCCGCGTCCGTACGCACGGACGGTCCGGGTGCGACCTCGCGGGCCCGCCAGTCGCCCAGCGACTTCTCCTCGCCGATCTCCCGCACCTGCTGCACGGCCCGCACCATGGCCGCGAGGTCCGAGGGTTCGGAGAAGTAGGCGGGGTCCAGGGCGGGAGCCTGGGTGGGGTCGGCCGAGCGCAGCCACATGCGGCCTCGGCTGAGTGGACGGATCGTCCCGGCGAGCACCGAGAAGCCGTGGCCCTCCTCCGGGACGTCCACATCGGGCACCGGCACCGGCACGTGAGACATCAGCGGCTGCAGGTCCGGCACGGACAGTGTCGGGTCGGACTTGGCGAAGTAGTGGGCCTCCAGCTTGTTGGCCGTGCCCTGCGGCACCGGCCGTGCCGACTCCCACACCACCGGAGCGAGGGTGTGGTCGTGCAGGTTCGCGCCCACTCCCGGCAGATCCACGGTCACCCCGATACCGAGTGTCCGCAGCTCGTCCGCCGGCCCGAGGCCGCTGAGCAGGAGCAACTGGGCCGATCCGATGGTGCCGCCGGACAGGATCACGTCCCCTTCGCAGCGGATCTCCGTCGTCCGGCCCTCGCGCAGCAGCTCGACGCCCCGCGCCCGGCCGCCGTCCACCAGGACACGCGTGACCGCCGCGCCGGTCATCACCGTCAGCAGCGCACTGTCGAGCACCGGCTGCACGAAGGCGGTCCACGCGCTGACGCGCCTGCCGTCGCGGATGTTGCGGTGAATCAGGTTGACGCCGAGCTGGTCCTGGCCGTTGCAATCGTCGTTGTACGCGATCCCGTAGTCCTGGCAGGCCTCGATGAAGGCGGTGGTGACCGGGTTGGGGGAGTGGTTCCGGCTGACGGGCAGCGGGCCGCCGGCCCCGTGGTAGTGCGACGCGCCGTCCTCGAAGTCCTCCGAGCGTTTGAAGTACGGCAGCACCTCGTCGTACGACCAGCCCGCGGCTCCCTGGTAGGCCCAGCTGTCGTAGTCGGCCCGGTTGCCGCGGACGTAGATCATGCCGTTGAGGGCGCTGGAGCCGCCGAGGACCTTGCCGCGCGGCCAGAACACCTGGGTTCCGGAGGCGTGCCGCTGGGGTTCGGTGGTGTACGCGTGGTCCTGTGGGGAGTTCCACAGCTCCCACAGGCGCCCGGGGCGTGGATGGCCGGGTTGTCGTCCCGGTCGCCCATCTCGATCAGCAGGACGGTCCGGCCGGCGTCCACGAGTCTGCGCGCGAGCGCACAGCCCGCGGACCCGGCGCCCACCACGATGTGGTCGTGAACGGTGTGTGTTGCTCACATGACGGGAGGGTCACAGACGGACGGGCCGCCCGCTTGTGCCGTCGTGCACGGACTGTTGCGGAGGCGGGCACGAACGGCTGTGCGCGGGCGGACGGCCCGGCCCGGTGACGGGCGCGTTGCCCCTGCGGCCCATGGGCGACCTGGCAGCCGCCGTGGGTGACCGGGCCGGGGCCGGGCCGCGCGGGCGAGCGGCGGGGCCGAGGCAGCACGCGACGGGCCAGGACCACCGAGGTGGTCC
>NZ_JBHVDX010000235.1:0-15634 GCF_042802555.1 Streptomyces sp. NPDC057474
CCCGTGCCCCGTCAGGGCAGTTCGGTCACCCGGTCCGTTCCCGGCGGTGCCACCGGGCTCCGGGCCGTGAGGTAGTCGGTCAGCGCGGTGATGTCGTCGCCGCCTCCGACCGTGTTCTTGCCCTCGGCGAAGGTGGTGAAGCCGTCGCCGCCTGCCGCGAGGAAGGTGTTGGCGGTCACGCGGTACGTGGTCTCCGGCTTCAGCGGCTCACCGTTCAGCTTGATCGACGCCGGGTCGACGCGGTCGCCGACGGGGGCGCTGCCGGAGAAGGAGTAGGTCAGGCCCTTGGAGATGCCCAGCATCAGGGTCGGTGCGCGGGTGCCGGAGTCGTTGAACTGCTGCTCCAGGATCTTCTCGATCTGTGCTCCGGTGAGGTCGACCGACACCAGGGACCCGGCGAAGGGCTGGACGGCGAAGGCCTCGGCGTAGGTGATCTCGCCCGGCATCTCGCCGCCCGTCGAGGAGGCGTGGACGAGGTCCGCCCGTACGCCGCCGGGGTTCATCAACGCGATCTGCGCGCCGCCCCGTTCGGGTGCCGAGGTCGCCGCCAGCTGGGCGTCGGCGACGAGGTTCGCGAGGTCCGACTCGGCGTCGCGGGTCTCTGAGCGGGTGATGTCGGCGGTGACGCTGCCGACAACGCGGTTGGCGAGGGGCGCGGAGAGTGCCTTCCACTTGTCGATGACGGCGGTCTGGTCGGCGTCCTTGGTGACGGTGCGGGTGACGAGGTGGTTCATCGCGGCCACCCGGTCGCGTACGACGTCGCCGGTGCGGCGGTCCACCGGGAGTCGCGTCTCGGTGACGACGCGGCCGAAGGACGAGGCCGAGGTGACCGTGCGGGGGTTGCCTGCCGGGTCGGGCAGGGAGCAGATGTACGGCTGGTGGGTGTGGCCGGTGACGACGGCGTCGATGGCCGGGTCCAGGTGCTCGGCGATGTCGACGATCGGCCCGGAGATGCCGTCGCACTGCCCGTACGAGCCGGCCTGGACGCCGCCCTCGTGGAGCAGGACCACGATCGCCTCGACGCCCTGGCGGCGCAGCTTGCGCGCGGCCGCGTCCGCGGTCTCGACCTCGTCGGTGAAGCGCACGGACGTGATGCCGGACTGGCCGGTCACCTCGGGGGTGCCCTCCAGGGTCATGCCGATGAAGCCGACCTTGACGCCGTCGACCTTCTTGACCCAGGTGGGCGCGAGGAGCGGCTTGCCCGTGGTGCGGTCGAGGACGTTGGCCGCGAGCCACGGGAAGGCGGAGCCGTCGTACGGCTCGCCCTCGATGTAGCAGCCGTCCTCGGGGTGGCAGCCTCCGTGCTGGATGCGCAGCAGTTCCTCGGTGCCCTCGTCGAACTCGTGGTTGCCGACGCTCGTGACGTCCAGGTGCAGCTTCTCCATGGACTCGACGGTCGGTTCGTCGTGGAAGAGGCCGGAGAGGAAGGGGCTGGCGCCTATGACGTCACCGGCGGCCACGGTCAGCGAGGCGTCGGTGCCCTCGCGGAGCTGCTTGAGACGGGCCGCCAGGTACTCGGCGCCGCCGACCGGTGTGGACTTCGCGTCCAGCTTGGAGCCGAGGTTGGCGTCACGGCCCGTGGGCGGCTCCAGGTTGCCGTGGAAGTCGTTGAAGGAGAGCAGTTGGACGTCGACCGTGGACGGCTGCTTCGGGGTGGTGGGAAGACCACCGGTCAGGAGCCCGGGACGGACGGACAGCAGATGGAACTTGGTGGCGCTGCCGTTGAAGCCGAAGTTGTCGTCGGCGACCAGGACGAGCGTGCGGGAGCCGTCGGGCAGGGTCGGGCCCCAGGTGATGCCCTCGACGTTGTCGGCGTCCGTGCCGGAGAGGGTGAAGTCGTAGAGCAGCCTCTTCGGCATGGGCTTCTCGGAGCCGGTCAGGGCCGACCTGCCGTCGATGTCGGTCGCGCCGCGCGTGGTGGTCCAGTACAGACGGATCGCGAAGCCGACACCGGACGCGAAGGAGCGCTCGACGGTGAGGTAGTCGGTCTTGTTGATCGCGAGGATCTCGGACACTCCCCGGTCCGCCGAGTACGTGCCGACGGGGGCCGGCAGCGGCGCGGTGGGCGCGGCGGAGATCGGGTCGACCTCGTAGACGTGCTCCGCCTCCGCCTTGCCGGTACGGCGGTCCATCACCAGCAGCCGGGAGGGGCTCTTCGCGGTCAGTCCGGCGGCCGGGCCGTCCTGGACGAGCGCGTTCTCGGTGATCGTGACGGCCTTCCGGCCGTCCGGGGAGAGGGTCAGCCCCTCCAGAGCCTGGTTGTTGCGAATCCCGGCGGTGAGCGTGCCCGACGTCGAGCGGACGGGGGCGTACGCCTTGGGCAGCGGCAGTTCGCGTATGTACGCGCCGGACGCGGACGTCTCACGGACGAACGCCGGCTGCCCGGAGGCCGAGGCCCCCTCGCTGGTCCACAGCAGGCCCTTGCCGTCCGGGTTCCAGCGGATCGCCTCGGGGTCGACGGCCTTGGCGGCGAAGGGTTCGCCGGTCGTGTCGTCGAGGACGGTCAGGGCGTCGAGGGCGGGCTTGTCGGCGGCGAACTTCTTGCCCTTCAGAGGGAGTTGGAGGGTGTAGAAGCGCGCCTTGCCGTTCTCGGAGCGGTCGTCGCTGAGGGCTGCGTACGTGTGGGTCCTCGGGTCGTAGTCGATGCCGGACAGGCCGCCGAAGGGCATGCCGAGTTCGGTGGTTCCGGCGGGGACGGTGAGAGTGTCGAGGAGGGTGATGCCGTTCTGCGTCTTCTGGACGCTGTCCGCTTCGGGGGCCGCGTCCGCCGCGAAGCCGCCGGCGAAGGTGAGGCCGCCGAGGAGTGCGGAGGCGGTGAGGGCGGCGAGCGTCGCGCGTCTGCGGCGGACTCGGTGGCTGTTTCCGTGTCTGGGCATGGCTGGGCGTCCCTTCTCGGAGGGGTGAGGGTGGGCCGATGAGGCGAGGGTGGGCCGATGTGGCGAGGGTGGCAGTGGATCTAACAAACGTTTGGGAGATCTAACAAACGTTTGGGAGATGCCCGACAAACGTTTGGGAGATGCCCGACAAACGTTTGGTCTACAGCGAGGCCGGTGCCACCTCCCCCGCGCCCCGCCGCTTCCTGCGCCACGCGTACAGCGCGAGGGCGACGAGCGTCATGGCGTACGGGATGGTCGACACCAACTGCGGTGGTACGTCAAGGGTGCCGAGCTGCACTGCCAGGGCCTCGGCCGCGCCGAAGCCGAGGGCGGCGAGGAAGACGCCCCAGGGGCGCAGGCCGCCGAGGAAGACCGCGGCGAGGGCGATGAAGCCGCGGCCGGCGGTCATGTCCCGGACGAAGAAGGAGACGTACCCCATGCTGAGGAAGACCCCGGCGAGGCCGGCGAACGCGCCGCTGAGGGCGAGCCCGGCGTACTGGACACGCCGTACCGCGATGCCGACCGAGGCGGCGGCGTCCGGCATCTCGCCGACCGCGCGGAGGTGGAAGCCGAAGCGGGTGCGGTAGAAGAGCCAGGCGACGAAGGGAGCGGCGAGGAAGGCCAGCCAGGTGACCATGTTCTGGCCGCTCAGCACCTCGCCCACCACCGGGATGTGCTCGATGCCGGGCAGGGTGATCGTCGGCAGGGTGCCGCTCCTGAGGCCGGAGGTGCCGCCCTTGTCGTCGAGGAGGGTGAAGACGGCGTAGGCGGTGCCGCCGGAGGCGAGCAGGTTGAGGCCGATGCCGGCGATGATCGCGTCGGCGCCCAGCTCCAGGCGGAGCGCGGCGAGCAGCAGGCCGAGGAGGACGGCCACGGCGACCCCGGAGAGGGCACCGGCGGCGATCGATCCGCTGTATCCGGCGACCAGCGCGCCCGTGCAGGCGGCGCTCAGCATCTGGCCCTCCAGGGCGATGTTGCTGATGCCGGCGCGTTCGGCGACGAGTCCGCCCATGGCGGCGAGGAGGTAGGGGGTCGCGACGCGCAGGACGGCCGCGAGGAAGGCGCTGCTGAGGACGACGTCGAGGACGGCGTTCATCGGGCACCCGCCTTCCCGTGCGCGGCGCCCGCCTGCCCCCGCGAGGTGCCGGCCTGCCTGCGTGCGAGGCGCCGCTTGAGGAGGTCCGGGAGGGCCTGGGCGGTGACCAGCAGCACGATGACCGCCTGGATCACGACCACGATCTCCGTGCCCACGTCCGTCTGTTGTTCCATGATGTCTCCCCCGGCACGCAGGTAGGAGTAGAAGAGGCCGGCGACCACGACGACCAGCGGGTTGTTCCGGGCGAGCAGCGCCACCACGATCCCCTCGAAGGCGAGGCTCCCGGCGAGCCCGGGCTCCAGGCGTCCGTACACGCCCTGCACGAGGTGCGCTCCGGCCAGGCCCGCGACGGCTCCGCCGATGACGAAGCTCCACTCGATGGCGCGGGGCACCCGGATACCGCCGTACTCGGCGAAGTGCGGGTTGGAGCCGGTCATCCGGATGCGGTAGCCGAGCGGGGTGCGGGCGATGAGCAGCCAGAGCGCGACGGCGGTGAGCAGCATCAGCGGGAAGCCGACGTTCGCGCGGCCGAAGGGGATGCCGAGCCATTCGGTGAGCGGGGTGAGTGCGGAGTCCGGCTGGATGCGCTCCGAGTGGACGGCACTGCTTCCCGGCTCCTTCAGCGGGCCGTTGACCAGGTAGTCGTAGACACGGACGACGATGGCGTTGAGCATCAGCGTCGCCACGATCTCGTTGGCGCCGAGCCGGGCCTTCATCGATCCCGGTACGAAGCCCATGCCGGCCCCGGCCGCCGCCGCGGCGGCCAACGGGACGATCACGGCGGCGACGGGCGGCAGCGGCAGGAAGATCGCGACCGTGGCCGCCGCCAGCGCGCCCGCGTACAGCTGACTCTCGGCGCCCAGGCTGATCTGGCGGGCCCGGAAGGGGATGGCCACCGACAGGCCGAGCAGGGTGAGCGTGGTGGCGTCCTCCAGCCAGCGTCCGACACGGAAGGAGCGCTCCAACGGGCCGGTGAGCAGGGCCTCGTACGCCCGTACCGGGTCCTTGCCGGTGGCGAGCATGACGAGGAAGCCGATGGCGAGGGCGGCCAGGATCGTCGCCAGGGTCATGCTGAGGTCGACGGCGAGGCCGCGGCGCCGGGTGGCCTTGTACTCCCGGCGGTCCTCGCTCTCGATGCGGGTCCTCGGAGGGCTGGTGGTCATTCGGCGGTCGCCTTCCCGGAATCGCCGGAATCGTCGTCGTCCGGGTCGGTCTTGGGGTCGGGGTTGGTGCCGACGTGCGGGCCGGTCGCGGGGCCGGGGCCAGTGTCGGCGTGCGGGCCGGTCGCAGGGTCCGGACCGGCGCCGACGTGCGGGCCGGACGCGAGGTCCGGACCGGCGCCGACGTGCGAGCCGGACGCGGGGCCCGGACCGGGCGTGGGCTGCGGACCGGTGCCGACGTGCGGACCGGACGCGGGGCCCGGACCGGCGCCGACGTGCGAGCCGGACGCGAGGTCCGGACCGGCGCCGACGTGCGAGCCGGACGCGGGATCCGGACCGGCGCCGACGTGCGAGCCGGACGCGGGATCCGGACCGGGCGTGGGCTGCGGACCGGTGCCGACGTGCGGACCGGACGCGGGGCCCGGACCGGGCGTGGGCTGCGGACCGGTCGTGGGCCGCGGACCGGTCGTGGGCCGCGGACCGGTCGTGGGCCGCGGACCGGTCGTGGGCCGCGGACCGGTCATGGGGGCCGGGTCCGGCGTGGGGTTGGTCTCGGCCACGCCGCCCGCACCTGCCGCATCACCGGCACCCGTCGCATCCGCCGTGCCCTCCAACTCCGCTGTCAGCCGGCCACGGTCGTGCTGCTCGACGCCGAGCATGTACAGGCCGACCTGCTTCTCCGTGAGGCCGGTCGTGTCGTCGAAGCGGCCGACGAGGCGGCCGTCCTTGAGGACGAGCAACCGGTCGGAGAGGGCGAGGAGTTCGGTGAGGTCGGCGGAGATGAGGAGGACGGCGGCGTCCTCGTCCCGGGCGGCGACGAGACGCTCGTACATGAAGCGCATGGCGCCGATGTCCACTCCGCGCGTGACCTGGGAGGCGATCAACAGCCTTGGCGCGGCGGAGAGTTCACGGGCGACGACGACCTTCTGCATGTTGCCGCCGGACAGCGCGCGCACCGGGACGGACGGATCGGGGGTGCGGATCGCGTAGTCCGCGATGAGTTGCTCGGCGTGGGCGCGTACCGCTGCCGGGCGCAGGACTCCCCGGCGGGCGAGGGGCGGACGGTCGTGCCGGTCGACGACGAGGTTGTCGGCGATGGACTCGTCCAGGGCGGCCCCGTCGTGGAGGCGGTCCTCGGGGACGTATCCGATGCCGGCCCGGCGGTGGCCCGCGACGTCCAGACCGGCGGTGTCGGTGTCTGCGACGCGGACGGTCCCCGCACTCGGTCGCCGCAACCCGGCCAGGATCTCGGCGAGTTCGGTCTGCCCGTTACCCTCGATGCCGGCCACGCCGACGATCTCACCCGCCGCGACGTCGAAGTCGAGCCCGTGCAGGGACTGGCCGGTCGGGGCGTCGTACGCCAGGCCCCGCACCCGCAACGTGGTCCCGGCGCGCCTCGCCGGAGCCCGGACCACATCGAGGGACATCTCACGGCCGACCATCAGCGCGGCCAGGGAGCGCTCGGTGGTGTCGGCGGTGGCGACGGTCCCGACCAGGGCACCAGCGCGCATCACGCTCACCTTGTCGCTGATCTCCCGTACCTCGCGCAGCTTGTGGGAGATGAACAGCACGGTCATCCCGCCGTCGCGCAGGCGTCGCACGGCGGCGAACAGGTCCTCCGTCTCCTGCGGGGTGAGGACGGCGGTCGGCTCGTCAAGGATCAGCACCCGGGCACGGCGGTGAAGGGCCTTGAGGATCTCGGCGCGCTGGCGCATGCCGACCGACACCTCGTCGATGCGGGCCGGCGGGTCTACGGCGAGCCCGGCCTCCTCGGCAAGGCGGGCGGTCGCCTCGACGGCCGCCTTGGCGTCGACCAGGCCCCGGCGGCCGGGCTCGACGCCGAGGACGACGTTCTGGGCGACCGTGAATGACGGCACCAGCATCAGGTTCTGGTGGACCATGCCCACGCCGAGCGCGATCGCGGGAGCCGGGCCGCGCAGCACGCGGGGCCGGCCGCCGATCAGGATCTCGCCGGAGGTGGGCTGCTCCAGGCCGTAGAACAGCTTCATCAGCGTGGACTTGCCCGCGCCGTTCTCGCCGACGACCGCGCGGATCTCACCGGCCGGTACGTCGAGGTCGACACCCCGGACCGCGCGCACACCGTTGGCGTACGTCTTGGTGACCGCGCGGGTGGCGACGGCGGGCCCGGCCGGGTCCCATGACTCGTTCATCTCAAGGCCGATCAGAGGTCGGTTCGGGGGTCAGAAGGCGCTGGGGACCGTGAGGGAACCGGACTTCACCTTGTCGGCGGCCTCCTGGAGTTCGGTGCGGATCCTCTCCGGCACGATCTCCTGGAAGTGGTCGTCGTCGACGTAGCCGACCGCGTCCTCGGCGAGACCGACGCTCTCGACGGCGCCGTACTTCACGGCGTTCTTCCTGTCGTCCTCGGCGGCCTTGTAGAGGGCGTTGCCGACGTTCTTGAGGATGGAGGTGACGACGGTGTTCTTCTGGGCGCTGTCGGTGAGGGTCTGGTACTGGTCGGAGTCGACGCCGAAGGTGTGGCGCCCGGCGCTCGCGGCCGACTCGAAGGTGCCGAGTCCGGAGAGCCCGGCGACCGGCCAGACCAGGGCGGCTCCCCGCCCGTACATCGCGGTGGAGATCTCCTTGCCCTTGGCCGGGTCGCCGAAGGGCTTGTCGCCGCCGACGTACTGCACGAGGACGTCGGAGTTCTTGCCGCCGGCCTCCTTGAATCCGGCCTTGAATCCGACGATGAAGTCCTCGATGACGGGGATCTTCACACCGCCGATGACTCCTACCTTGTTCAGGGATTCGGCGCCCTTGAGTGCTTTCTCGGCAACCAGCTTCTCGGCGAGGAATCCGGCCAGATATCCGCCCTCGTTCTGCTTGAAGGTCACCGAGTAGACGTTCTCGCACTTGTTGGAACAGCCGTTCTTGCCGGTGTAGTCGACGGCCGAATCGAACACCCAGAACTTCTTGTCCGGGTACTGCGGGGCGAGTTCACCGATGTAGTCGGTGACGTCGAACGTGCCGGCCGCGAGGATGTCGTAGTCGTCGGCCGCCGCCGCGTCCTCGAAGCCCGGCTCCCACTTGGTGCGGTCCTGGCCCAGCTCCACCACCTTCAACTCGTAGCCGAGCTCGCTCTCCGCCCGCTTCAGGCCCTCGTGGGCGGAGTCGAAGAACGACTTGTCGCCGAGTCCGCCATTGACCACCAATTTGATCCGGGTCTTTCCGGAGGAGGCCGACCCGGAGTCGTCCGAGCCCGATCCCCCGCACGCGGCCAGTACAAGCATTCCCGTCACCGCGACGGCGGCGCCCGGTCCGTAACTTCTCATCGTCATCGATCTCCTGATCATTTCTGCTCTCACTATGGGGAAGGGGAGGGGGTTGGGTCGACAGTAGGAAGTGCAAAACGTTTTGGCTATGCCGACGGGTTTCTGTTTGATTTCTTCCAGGGGAAATTCAGTCGTCTTCAGCCATCGGCGAGCAGCGCGGCCGCGGCGATGCGTACGGCCCGGTCGAAGCCGGTCTCCCGGTCCGTGGCGGACAGGGCCTCCCCGGTGCGCACGTGGTCCGACACGGTCAGTACGGCGAGCGCCTCGCCGCCCTCCGCCGCGGCCACGGCGTACAGCCCGGCCGCCTCCATCTCGACCGCGAGGGTGCCCCGGCGCTCGAGGGCGTCGAAGACGGCGGGCCGGTCGAGATAGAAGTGGTCGCTGGAGAACACCGGGCCGATGTGCACGGCCACCCCGTCCGACGCCTCCCGTTCGACGGCGTCCGCCGCGTCCACGGCCGCGCGCAGCGACCGGTAGGAGGGGGCGAGGGAGAGCGTCACGCCGTCCACCAGGAGGCGACTGACGCTGGAGTCGGTGTGCGCGGCGGAGGCGATGACGACGTCCCGTACGGCGACCGAGGCGGGCAGCGCGCCCGCCGTGCCGACCCGGATGATCCGGCGGGCCCCGTAGTACCGGAACAGTTCCGTGGCGTAGATCGACACCGACGGGATGCCCATGCCGGAGGCGAGGACGGACATCGGTACGCCCCGGTGGGTGCCGGTGTATCCGAGGATGCCGCGCACGTCGGTGACGAGCCGGGCGTCGTCGAGGAACGTCTCGGCGATCCGCTGTGCCCGGCGCGGGTCGCCCGGCATGAGCACGAGGGGGGCGAAATCGCCGGAGGCGGCGCAGATGTGGGGGGTGCCGACGGGTGCGGGGACGGGGGCCGGCAGCCGGTCGCCATCGGTCCGCTGACCGGGCACGGGCAGCGGCATGCCGTCCGACGCGGCCGGGGCGCCGACGTCTTCGGCGGCGCTCACAGCTTCTCCCCCGCGAGCCAGCGCACCAGGCGGTCCCACAGCTCGGGGTAGCCGTCCCACTCCAGGAACGGCGGCGGGGCCCAATGCGGAGCCACGTCGGAGGTGAACGCCGCCGACCGGCCCGTGCCGTGGCCGCCGACGGCCAGCAGCGGATGCCCGGCGCATACGGCGAGCAGCGCGGCGTCCGGTCGTACGGCGACCTCGTTGAGGCCGAGGAGCGCGGGCCAGGTCCGGTCGAGTCCGGCCACGACCGTGTGCCCACCCACCACTTCGGGTACGGCTCCGGCCGGCAGCTCCACCCGGTCGTCGCGGTCCAGCATCGTCACCGGTAGCGCGGCGGCCAGCGGCGTACGCCCCCAGCGGGCGCGGGCGTCGATACCGCTGAACGTGAGGTAGCCGCCGATCATCAGCACCCCGCCCCCGCGCTCGACGAAGTCCCGCACCAGCTCGGAGCGGTCGGGCGCGGGCTCGGACCGGTTGAAGGTCTCCGGCGGCAGCTGGAAGCTGTTGGCCCCGACGTCGCTGATGACCACGACGTCGTACGCGTCGAAGCCGTCGGCGGTGTCCGGGACCCGGGTGGGTATCTCGTGCGCGGGCACGTATGTCACCTCGTGGCCGCGTGCGCGCAGCGCGTCGAGGAAGACGCCGCCGCCCTCGGTGTACTCGGCGGTGTGAAAGGCGTCGAAGCCCTTCTGATGGACCGTGTACGTGAACCAGGACTCGCCGATGACGAGGACTCGGGGCATGGGTGAACCGCCTTTCTTTCGGGGCAACTTCGGGGCGTTCATGGAGTTGTCGCGTGCTTCCGGGCACGGGGACATGGCCGCGTGGCGTCACGGCGTCCGGGATGGAGGGGAGGCGTCCGGGTCAGCGGGAGGCGGCGGGTGGCGCCGTGCTCCCCCGTACCTTCAGTTCGACGGGGAGCGTGTGCCGGGACGCGGGCGGTACCTCGCCCCGGGAGACGTACTGGAGGAGTTGCGCGGTGGCGGTGCGGCCGACGTCGTAGGCGGGCTGGTGAACGGTGGTCAGCGGCGGGTTGACGAGCGAGGCGGCCCGGATGTCGTCGAAGCCGACGACGGAGACGTCGTCCGGCACGGACAGTCCGGCCTCCCGGAGCGCGGCGAGCGCGCCGAACGCCATCAGGTCGTTGGCCGCGAACACGGCCGTACGGCCCTCGAAGCCGCCCTCGTCGAGGAGTTCGGCGACCAGCCGGTACCCGGACTCCTCCTTGAAGTCGCCCGCCCGTTCGACGACATCACCGTGGAAGGCCTGGCGGAAGCCGTGCGCGCGGGACGCGCCGCTCCTCAGGTCGCGGGGGCCGGTCAGCATCAGGGCCCGGCGGTGGCCGAGCGCCCGCAGGTGCTCGCCGACCAGTCGGCCGCCCGCCTCATGGTCGGCGCTGGCGATGAGCGCGCCGCTCAGCCCCTCGACCTCCTCGTCGGCGAGGGCGATCGGGAACTTGCCCATCAGCGCCTCCAGCCGCCGTCGGGACGGGGGCGACCCGGAGGCGTACACCATGCCGTCGATGAAACGGCTGCGGATCATGCCGAGGTAGCGGTCCTCGCGGTCGGCGTCGAACTCGGTGTTGCACAGGATCAGCCCGTAGCCGAGGTCGTGGGCGGCGTCCTCGGCGCCCTTGGCCAGCTCGGCGAAGAAGGTGTTGCTGATGTCCGGGATCAGCAGCCCGATCACGGAGGTGGACCCGGCCTGGAGGCTGCGGGCCAGCGAGGCGGGGACGTATCCCAACCGGTTGACCACACTGCGCACCCGGGCGGCGGTCTCCTCGTTCACCGGCCGGTTGCCGCTCAGCACATGCGAGACGGTGGTGGGACTGACCCCGGCCGCCGCGGCCACGTCCTTGATGGAGGCGGCCCGGCGGACGGCCGACCGATCGTGCCCCGATCGGTCGTGGTTCGGCCGGTCGTGGGCGGGCCGGTCATAGGCGGGCCGGTCATAGGCGGGCCGGTCATGGGCGGCCCCGGATCCGTACAGCTCACGGGTCATAGTGCTGCACCGCCCTTCCGTTGGAAGTGTCGAGGATCCGCGCCACGCGGGCGTCGGCCTCGGCGAGCAGGGCGGGCTCGTCGACGGTGAGCAGCCGCCCGTCACGCATCAGGACCCGTCCGTCGACGACGACGGTGCGTACGTCGCTGGCGCGGGCGCTGTAGACGAGTGCGGCGCGCGGGTCGTGCAGCGGACGGCAGTGCGGGCCGGACAGATCGGTGAGGACGATGTCTGCACGCATGCCCGGCTCCAGCGCACCGATCCGGTTCTGGAGGCCGAGGGCCCGCGCCCCGCCCCGCACGACCAGCCGCAGCGTGTCCGAGACGGTCATCCAGGTCGCGTCCCGCACCGCCTGCTTCTGCGTGAGCGCGACCAGCCGCAGCGCCTCCCACACGTCCAGTGTGTTGTGCCCGGCGGCCCCGTCCGTGCCGACGGCCACGGTGACCCCGGCGGCCAACAGGTCACGGACCGGCGTCAGCGGGGACAGGGCGTGCTTGAGGTACACCTTCGGGCAGCAGGCCACGGCGGTCGTGGCCGCCTTCTCGCCCAGCAGCGGAAGATCCCGCTCGACGATCCCGCAGCCGTGCGCGATGAGCACGCCCGCGTCCAGCACGCCGGTCTCGTGCAACACCCGGACCGGCGTGACCCCGCGCCGCTCCAGGCTCGACTCCGTCTGTTCCAGATGCTCGGCGGCATGGATGTGCATCCGCACCCCGAGCCGCCGGGCATGGTCGGCCAGGATCCGCAGGTCCTTGTCGTCCACGGTGTACGGCGCGTGCGGCCCGAGCGAGACGGTCACCCGGCCGCCGGCCCCGCCGTGCCACTCCTCCGCGAACGCGACGCCGGCGTTCAGCGCCCGCTCGCCACCACTGCTGAAGTAGGTGGGCGCGATGTCGGCCCGCAGCCCGGTCTCGGCGACCGCCTCGGCGATCTGCCCGGGGAAGAAGTAGTGGTCCGCGAAGGTCGTGACCCCCGACCTGATCATCTCCGCACAGGCCAGCCGCGCCCCGACCCGCACGTCCTCGGCGGTCAGGTTGGACTCCATCGGCCACACCCGGTCGTTGAACCACCCCTCGACCGTCACGTCCTCGGCCGCGCCCCGCATCAGCACCATCGGGCTGTGCGTATGCGCGTTCACGAGCCCGGGCAGGGCCAGCAGGCCACGCCCGTCGACCACCTCCGCGCCCCGCTCCCCCGGCCGCTCCTCCCCCGTCGGCCGTACGTCCGCGATGACGCCGTCCTCCACCACGATGTCCTGCCCGGGCAGCACGTCACACTCGCCCGCCACGGGGACGCGCAGCACGTCACAGCCGCGCACCAGGAGGCGGTGGCGGGCAGCGGAAGGGGTCGTTCTGTCGTTCATGCGGCACAAGCTAGATATCCAAAACGTTTTGCACAACAACGAGACGCTTTGGATGTCCGGATGGGATGTCCGGATGGGATGTCCGGATGTTTCCGGCGGCCGCCCTCACACCGCCGTCTGGAACGACCTCGGCGAGTTCGTCGACGTCGCCGCGGGCGAGGGCGTCGACGGCCCAGCTCCTGGGTGGACGTTGGGTGGTGTCGTCGTACTTCATCGGGTATCGACTTGCTCCTCGGGCTGAAGCCCGAGGATTCTGGCCTTCTCTCCGTTGCTGTGCCCGCTTAGCGGCACAGGTTTCGGGCGGGGACGCGGCTTCCGCGCGTTTCCCGCGCTCCTTAAGGGGGCGCGGGTGTTGGGAGCTGCTGCCTCTGGAGTGCGTTCAAGAGCGTTTTGATGAGCGGGAGTGAGTGTGGGTGGTCTGTGTCGTGTCGTGTATCTCGGCCGTGGGGTCGCTTTTCGGCAGGGAACTGACGTTCTCGCATCGAATGCGTGACCTTCCCCGGTGGTGCTCGTTTGTCATGGCGGCAGGGTTCTTCGGTGGCATCGGGCGGGGGTGACGGGGTGGGGGAGCTGAGGAGTGTGGCGGAGCCGTTAGTCGCGTTCGGCCCGCATGGTGTGGCCGTGCGGACCCGCCTCAAACTCCTGACGCCCGGCGATGAGCAGGTGCTGCGTCTGGTGGGCGCGCATTTGGGGTCGCTGGCCTCGAAACGGAGAAGACCCGGGAGAAACACGGCCGCCGCACACGCTTCCGGCAGCTGATCTCCGGCATGCCCACCGGCAGACTTCGCGCCCGACTGGCTTCGATGGCCGATCAGACAAGTATCGCGGTCATCACCGTGGACCCGGCCTACACCAGCCGCTGGGGCGCCCAGCACTGGCAGAAACCCCTCACCACCACCCGCACCACCACACGCCACGATGCTGCTGCCGTGGCGATCGGAAGGCGCGCCCAGGGACACCCGATCCGGCGACGGACGACACCGCCCCCACACGACCGGAGCGATCGTGTGGGGCATCGGACCGTCCAGGCCGGACCAGGCGTCCCTGGGCGTGAGGAACCCCGCCCCCGCATCCCCGGACCACGGACACGATCCGTCGGCGCCGGACGCGGAGCGAACGCGGGCAACCAGAACGCCCAACACCGTCCGGGGCGTTCGGCCGAGCACGAGACCTGGCAACAGGACTCACTCCCGCTCAGTCTCTAGGAACGGTGCGGGTCCGCCTGGTCGTGCGGCCCTGCTACGACAGCTGCGACTGCACCTGCGTGGAGATCAGCTCCAGGTGGTCCAGGTCCTCGAGATCGAGAATCTGGAGGTAGAGCCGCTGAGAACCGATGGCCTGGTAACGGGCGATCTTGTCGACGACCTCGGCCGGGGAGCCGGCGAGGCCGTTGGCCTTGAGCTCGTCCACCTGGCGGCCGATCGCGGCGGCACGGCGGGCGACCTCGGCGTCGTCCTTGCCGACGCAGACGACCAGGGCGTTCGAGTACACGAGGTCGTCGGCCTTGCGGCCGGCCTCCTCGACGGCCTTGCGCACCCGGCCGAACTGGCGCTCGCTGTCCTCGATCGAGGCGAACGGCATGTTGAACTCGTCGGCGTACTGCGCGGCGAGCCGCGGGGTGCGGCTCGCGCCGTGGCCGCCGATGAGGACCGGCACCTTTGCCTGCGCGGGCTTGGGCAGCGCGGGAGAGTCGGTCAGCTGGTAGTGGGTGCCCTCGTACGAGAACGTCTTGCCGACCTCGGTGGCCCACAGGCCGGTGACGATGGCCAGCTGCTCCTCCAGACGGCCGAACTTCTCCTTGGGGAAGGGAATGCCGTACGCCTTGTGCTCCTCCTCGAACCAGCCCGCGCCCAGGCCTAGTTCGACGCGGCCGCCGGACATCTGGTCGATCTGCGCGACCTGGATGGCGAGCACGCCGGGCAGGCGGAATGTACCGGCGGTCATCAGGGTGCCGAGGCGGATGCGCTTGGTCTCGCGGGCGAGTCCGGCCAGGGTGATCCAGGCGTCGGTGGGACCGGGCAGGCCGTCCGTCGAGCCCATGCGGAGGTAATGATCGGAGCGAAAGAAGGCATCGAAGCCGAGGTCCTCGGTGGCCTTGGCGACGGTGAGGAGGGTGTCGTAGGTCGCCCCCTGCTGGGGCTCGGTGAAGATGCGAAGATCCATGCCTCCATCCTGCACGCTCGGCCGTCGGTCAACGGCATCGGTCCCCTCGGCGCCACGAATCCACGGTCGGGTGAAAATCCGTCAATCCGGCGTATGGGACGGGCTCGGGCCAGTGACCGGCGGGAACGGTGATCGTTGCTCGGAAGGAGCCGGACCGCCCGGCACCCGTCGCCGGCGGCCGCTGCCGGGACGCCTGCACACGTGCCCCCTCGGGGGGGCGAGGGCCGAGGAGGCCGTCACATGTCCCAGGAAGCCGTGCCGGAGCAGGCTGCCGTGCCTGCTCAGCCGAAGGGTCTGCTCCAGCAGATGGAGGAGCTGATGGCTGCGCTGAACGCAAACCTGTCCCAGCTCGACGCAGACCTCTCGGCGCCGCGTGCCGCTGCCGCGGAGGAGAGCGACACAGCCTGAACCTCCCTGAGCCATGACGCCCGACGCCCGGTTCTCTCCAACGGCCGGGCGTTCGCCTTGCCACCCGGGGGTGCCACCGGGGTTGTTCTCGCCCCCGCCGCCCCTACCCGTCCCTCCCCCACTCTCGGCTTCGCTCGAGCGGGGAGACCCCCATCCAAAGGCTGCGCCCCTTCGACACCTTGGGGGGGGTGGGGTTGTGCGCGGGTGCGGGGCGGTGGGGGCTGGGCGCGCAGTTCCCCGCGCCCCTGAAAACGGCCGGGCGCGACCCGCGCTCTCAAGGGCGCGGGGAAC
>NZ_JBHVDX010000236.1:0-15366 GCF_042802555.1 Streptomyces sp. NPDC057474
GTCCTCGTCCCGGTGGGCATGGACGGTTTCGAACCGCCGACATCCTGCTTGTAAGGCAGGCGCTCTACCCCTGAGCTACACGCCCGAGTACGAGTCGACAGCCTACATTGCGCGAAGCGGTGCCCGGCAAACCGATAACCGGGGGTTATCCCCACCCCGGTTCCGGGAGCGGCCCGGATCCTCTTCAAGACGCCCGCTCCGTACGGTCGAAGGACAACGGACGACAGGGGAGATCGCCATGGCACGCACGGTTCGTACGGCTCGCAGGTCACGCTCGGGAGCGGTGGCCGTCGCCGGTCTCGCCGTCGCGCTCATGGCGTCCGTCGCCGCGTGCGGGGCCGACGCCGGGGAGGACCGGGACCCGGAGCACCGGAGCTTCGCTCTCGACGGCCGGACGCTCACGGTCGACTCGGACGACTCCGCGCTCGAACTGGTCGCGGCGGACGTGGACGAGGTCGAGGTGACCCGGTGGTTCGAGGGGCGGGTCATGGTCGGCGGGAAGCCGCGGGTGACCTGGGAGATGAAGGACGACCGGCTGAAGCTGCGGGTGGAGTGCTCCGGCATGGTCGCCGACTGCGCGGCCAAGCACCGGATCGAGGTGCCGCGCGGGGTCGCCGTCGCCGTGCGGAGCGACGACGGGAGTGTGACCGCGAAGGGCTTCGCGGAGCCGCTGGAGGTCCGGACTGCCGACGGTGCCGTGCGGGTCAGCGACTCCTCCGGGCCCCTGGAGCTGCACAGCGACGACGGTTCGGTGCGCGCGCTCGGTGTCGAGTCGCGGAGCGTCAAGGTGAGCACGAAGGACGGTTCGGTCAAGCTGGAACTCGGCGTCGTACCGGACCTGGTGGAGTCCCGCAGCGACGACGGCTCGATCAGTATCGCGCTGCCGCGCGACACGTCGTACCGGGTGGACTCCGGCAGCGACGACGGTTCCGTGGATGTGTCGGTGCCCCGTGACGAGGGCAGCTCCCATGTGGTGACCGCCCACACCGAGGACGGCTCGGTCAGTGTGCGCAACGTGGACTGAGAGGCGTCCGGGAACCTCGAACCGATCGACCCGTGTTTTCGTCCTTGACCGGTGGGAGAATGGCACCGGTCAGGGTGGATGAAAGCACGGGAGAGGGATGTGACGGCGACACCTGCAGAGCCGTACACGCCGATTGTGCCGAGCGCACAACAACCCCACAGCCGTGCACCACGACCAGAGCCCCACACGGCCGAGAGCCGTACGACCCGCCCCCGGCGGGCCCGTCGCTCCGCCGGCCGGGACACGGTCGCCCTCCTCGCGCTCCCTCTCCTCGCCGCGCTCGTGCTGCCCGCGGCCTTCGCCGGAGGCGGGACTCGGCGGTGGTTCGGGGGGCGGGCGGAGAGTCAGCGGGCCGAGGCGCAGGCGGCGAAGGACGCGGCGGCGGCCGCGTTCTACGAGCTGGACACCGCGCAGCGGGATCTGCGGATCTCGATAGAGACGATCACGGCGGTGGACGACTCGCCGGGCGCCCGCCGGGCGGCAGACGGCTTCGAGGCGCTGGGGCGGCGGATCGACGAGGTCAGCCACCAGTACATCAACGCCGTCGACGCCCACGACCTGGACCGGGACGACCTGGAGGCCTCCGTCGCCGCCCGGGCCCGGACCGAGCTGACCGCCGCCAAGGACGAGCTGGGGCGGGTCAAGCAGGAGCTGGACCGGTTCGCCCAGGGGCTCGAGCCGCTGCTCGGCAAGGCCGAGACCCAGCTGGCCCGGCTGGTCCCGGCGGTGGAGCGCGCCCGGCAGGGCCTGCTCGCCGCCTCCAACGCTCTGGACGCCGTACGGGGTTCGGAGCTGAAGGCCGACGACCTCGCCGCCCGGCTCGCCGCCCTCGCACCCGAGCTGACCAAGCTCAACCAGGGGGCGGGGCAGCACGGCGTACGGGAGACGCTGGAGCGGGCCGACCGGGTCGTGCGCGAGGCGGAGGCCGTGCGGGCGGAGGCCGAGCGGCTGCCGGAGAAGGCCGCCGAGATCGACCACCGGCTGGTGTCGCTGCGGACCCGCGCGGAAGCCCTGGGTACCCGCGCGGGACAGGTGCCGCAGGTGCTGAGCGAGCTGCGGCGGCGGTTCGTGGCGGCCTGCTGGCAGGACCTCCAGCAGGTGCCGGACCAGGCCGCGCGGGACGTCGAGCAGGCCCAGCTGAAGCTCCGCGAGGCACGGGCCGCGCGGGACGCCCAGCGCTGGCCGGACGCGACCTCGCTGCTGTCGACCGTACGGGCACTGCTGAACCACACGGACGAGGCGGTCTCGGCGGCCGGCGACCGGCTGCGGCGGCTGAACGCCGTGCAGAAGGACCCCCAGCAGGAGATCGACCGCACCAGGTTCGCCATCCGGGACGCCCAGCGCCTCGCCATGACCGGCCGCTCCACCCCCGATCCGCGCCACGCCCGTCCACTGGACGACTCCGTCGGCCGCCTGGACCGCGCGATCGCCACGCTGGAGGGGCGCCACCCCGACTACTGGCACTTCCTGACGGAGACCGAGGCCGTACGGCAGGACGTGGCCCATGTGGTGGACCAGATCCGCAAGGAGCGCGGCGCGGGCGGTACCTGAGGCGCCCGGGCCACTGGGTTGCCCGGTGGAGCCCCCCGGCGGATGCTGAAGGGGTACGCAGGCCTCCGCTCACACCCGACGGGAGGCGGACATGGCCACGCACGCCACGCACACACTGCGTCCGAGCAGGGGTCGGCACGCGAGTCCCCGGCGGCGGATCAGGATCGACGAGCACCTGCCCGTCGACCACCGCCTCAGCAGGGTCTACCGGTTCGGGGCGGGCCTGATGGGTCTGTTCCTGCTCGTCTTCGGCATCCTGGGCCTCATCGACAAGGTGGGCTGGTTCGACACCCGCGGCGACGAGGTCGTGGGGCTGAGCACCAACGGCACGCTGAGCGTCCTGTCGATCGCCGTGGGGCTGCTGCTGCTCGTCGGCATGGTGATCGGCGGCAACTTCGCCTCCACGCTGAACATGACGCTGGGCGTCCTGTTCATCCTGAGCGGCTTCGCCAACATGGCCCTGCTGGACACCGACTCCAACTTCCTGGCGTTCCGCATCCAGAACGTCCTGTTCAGCTTTGTCGTCGGCATCCTGCTGATGACGTTCGGGATGTACGGCAGGGTCGGCACGGCGCTGCCGCACGACAACCCGTACTGGCGGGCCCGCCACCCGGAGGAGTCGGAGCGCGAGAAGCGGCGCAGGGCCGGTGTGGGGATGGCGAAGCTGGAACGGGCCGACGCCCTCCCCGAACCGGAGTCCGGATCGGAATCCGGGACGGACGGGAAGGGCGCCGGCTGAAGCACCGTGCGAGCTGGGCTCAGGTGCGGTACGCGTAGTAGTTCGCGGTCGGGTACGAGGCGATGATGCTCGCGACCGAACGGCGGTAGGTGTCCGCGTCGTGGTACGTCAGGTACGGGACGCCGCTGGAGCTGCGGTAGGTCGTCATCATGGAGTGGTCCTTGGACCCGTCCTTGTTGAAGTCGACCTGGAGCACGTCACCGATGTCCATCTGGTAGACGTTCGCGAGCGCGGTGGTCCGCTTGGCGGTCTGGGTGAACCAGGACCACTCGTCGACGCCGATCCAGGCGTCGGCCGTACCGTTCGACGCGTAGTACCAGGTGTCGTACTCCTCGGGCGTGACCTTGGAGATCTGCGTCCAGCCGCCCGCCAGGAGTCCCTGGCTGAGGTAGTTGGTGCAGTCACCACCGACCGCGTTGTACTTGCGGTACGCCGAGTTGTAGTTCTTCCAGTACTTCTCGGTGTACGTGGCCATCGCGTTGTAGTTGTACGCGCCGCCCGTGAGCGTCTTCGGCTTGGCCACCGGGTTGCGGGTGGTGGCCGCCTTGGGGGCGCTGATGATCGCCATCGGCGTACGGCTCAGCTTGGCGTCCGCCGCGGCCACGGGCTCGTTGATGCGGGCGGCGCCGCCGTCGGTGGAGCGCATGGCGGTCAGCTGCCAGGTGCCGTTCGCCTGGAAGGCGAAGGTCAGCACGTGGTGCGCGTCGAAGCCCGTGGAGGCGGGTTCGTCGCCGCGTATCTTCTTGTACTTGAGGGTCGTGGTCTCGGTGACCTTGACCGTGGCCTTCTTGCCCTTGACCGTGGCGCTGTCGACGGTGACCTTGGTGTCCGCCGACGTGTACGCCTCGCCCAGGCCGGCCAGGCGGGACTTGGTGCCCTTCAGGGCGCTCAGCTTGCCGTCCTCGGCCTTCTTCTGGCCGGAGGACAGCGCGACGCCGCCGGTGGGCTTCAGCGACTTGCGGGCGGCCTTGCTGCCGAGCAGGACGGCCGTGCGGTCGGTGAGCACGTTGTCCGCGACACGGCCGAAGGCGTCCTTGGTCGCCTTCGTGACCTTGGGCGTCGACGGGGCGGCGTGCGCGGCGGTGACCGGCAGCAGTGCGGAGGCCAGCACGGCCGCCGTGAGGGTCGAGCCTGCGAGGCTCAACGTCCTTGATCTCACTGTGAATCTCCTTGACCCCGGGTTGGTCTTACCCGAGAGACGAATCTTTACATGACCTCCTCAAGTGGAGTGAGGCCAGGGGGAATAACAAGTGCGCAACATGGGTATGCATGCGGCTATTTCACGACGGTCGCCCAGTCGGCGGGGGCCTGGGCGGGGTCGAGTCCGCGCAGGTTCGCCAGGGTCTCCGGCGTCTGGACGTCCATCCAGTCGGCCAGTTCGTCGAAGGACACGCACTTCACGTCCTTCTTCACGCACACGGTCTTGATGACCTCGTCGACGGCGTTCATGTAGATGCCGCCGTTCCACTGCTCGAAGTGGTTGCCGATGAGCAGGGGTGCCCGGCTGCCGTAGTACACGCGGTTGAAGCCGGACATGTAGGTGTCGATGGTCTCCTGCTGCCAGGTCGGGTACATGGCCGGATCGCCCTCGGTCTGACCCTCCGACTGGTTGTAGAGGAAGTTGAAGTCCATCGACAGCGCCTGGTACTCGTCGTTGAACGGGAGCATCTGCAGCGGGAAGTCCCAGATGCCGTTCTTCTTGCCGGGCCACACCTGGAATGCGCCCGGCGAGCTGGCGTCGTAGCGGTAGCCGAAGTCCTTGACGGCCTTCATGAGGTTCTCCTGCCCCTCCAGGCAGGGGGCACGGCCGCCCTTGATGGCGTCGATGCTGAACGGCAGCGGGTCGAGGTCGGTGTCGCCGGTGTTGGTCTTCCAGTTCGCGACGAAGGAGTTGAACTCCTTGATCTCCTGCTTCCACTCCGCGACGCTCCAGTCGCCGCCGCCCTTCTCCCCGCAGAAGTGGCCGTTGAAGTGGGTGCCTATCTCGTTGCCCTCCTCCCACGCCTTCCCGAGCTGGTCCAGCGTGGTGCGGATGTGTTCGTCGGTGGGGTAGCTGATCGCGGCGGCACCCTTGTCGTGCTGCGGCGGGTCGTAGAGGTCCCGCTTCTCCTTGGGCAGCAGATAGATGCCGGTGAGGAAGAACGTCATATGGGCGTCGTACTTCTTCGCCAGCTCCCGGTAGTGCTGGAAGAGTTCGTCGTCGCCGGCGAGCGCGCCGTCCCAGGAGAAGACGACGAACTGCGGCGGCTTCTCACCCTTCTTGAGCGGTACGGCCTTCAGCCGCCCCTTCTGCGGGCCGGTGTAGGAGGTCGAGCCGTCCCCGATGACCTTCGTCCTGCCGTCCCACTCGGGCTCGGAGTTCTTCGTGGCCCCCTTGTTGCTCCCGCTGCCGGCCGACGAAGCGGTCGGCGCGGTGTCGGCCGAACGATTCAGCACCATGTAGCCGCCGACCAGCGAGGCGACCACGAGGAGCGCGGCCAGGGTCAGGAACTGCGGGCGGGTGGTGCGGCGCTGCGGGCGCGCCTTGCGACGGCGGCCCTTCTGCGGCTTGCTGCCAGGCTTCATGTACGGCTCATTCTGCGAGGGTGGCGGGTCCGGGTGCTCATCGGTGGTCAGCCGATACTCATCGCACTGGACCAGATGTCGTAGGGGACGCCGGAGTTGGGCGTTCCGGCGATCCCGTCGAGCGGCAGCGGCTCCAGGCTCTTGGCGAGGTCGATGCGGTAGACGACGACGGCGGTCGACACGTCCTCGGCCGTCCCGACGTACCAGGCTGCCTTGTCGTCCTGTGTGGTCCCGCCCTTGCCGGCCACCTCGAAGGAGGCGGCGCCGAGCGAGGTGGGGTGGTCGGCGCGGTAGGCGTCCGTGAGCGCCGAGGTGACCTCGGCGGCCACCTCGGCGCCCACCGCGCGCTTCGGCTTCGGGGTGTCCAGGGCGACCTTGGACCCGTTGTGGGTCACCTTCCGCACGGAGTACGGCTCGGTGTGCTTGCCCAGGGCGGCGAAGGTGCTGTAGCCGCTGGCCATGCGGATCGCGCTGGGCGTGGCGCTGCCCACGGACAGCGCGGGCACCTGGGCCCCGAAGCTGGAGGAGAGCAGTCCGGCCGCCTCCGCGGTGTCGCGCACCTTGTCCAGGCCGGTGTCCATGCCCAGTTGCATGAACGGCGTGTTCACGGATCCGGCGAGCGCGTCGTGCAGGGTGATCGGGCCCCAGGATCTGTTGCCGTCGTTGTGGGCGGAGACCTGATCGCCGTCCCGGTCCCAGTACGGTCCCTCGGGGGTGGTCACCGGGACGGCGTCGTTGCCGTCGTACACCGTCACCGGGGTTACAGGTGTAGCCTCGCCGCCGCGTTCCTTGACGACACCGTGTTCCAGGCCGGCGGCGTAGACGAACGGCAGGAAGGCCGAGCCGGACGGGACGGTGGTCGCGTTCGACTCGTTGTAGCCCTGCTTACGGTGGTCGGGGCCGCCGTAGACGGCGAGGATCCGCCCTTCGGCGTCGACCGAGGAGGCCCCGAAGTGAGCGTCCTCCGCCTTCTTCGGATCGTCCTTCCGCACGTCCTTGCGCGCCTTGGCGACGGCGTCGGTCAGCTCGGTCTGCCGGTCCTTGTCGAAGGTCGTGTAGATCTGGTAGCCGCCCCGGTCGAACTCCTGGTCGGTGAGGTTCGCGGCCTTCTTCGCGTACTGGGAGGCCAGCTGCACCAGGTAGTCACTCTGCTTGCCGGTGTCGTTCTGGTTCGACTGTTCGATCGGCTCGGGAAACTCCGTGTACTTGGCACGCTCGGCCTTGGACAGCTTGCCGATGTCCACCATCCGGTCCAGGGTCCACTCCCAGCGCTCGACCGCCCGCTCGCGGTTGGCCTTGCTGAGGGAGGGGTCGTAGAGGCCCGCGCCCTTGAGGAGGGAGGCGAGGACCGCGGCCTCGCTGACGTTCAGGTCGCTGACGTCCTTGCCGTAGTACGCCTGGGACGCCCGCTGGATGCCGTAGGTGCCACGGCCGAACCAGCTGGTGTTGAGGTACGCCTCCAGGATCTTGTCCTTGCTCATCTTGTTGTCGAGCTTGAGGGCGATCATCGCCTCGTCGAACTTGCGGCCGAGCGAGCGGTCCTGGGACAGGTACACGTTCTTGACGTACTGCTGGGTGATCGTGGAGCCGCCCTGGGTGTCACCCTCGCCGACGGTGCGCACCAGGGCGCGGGTGATGCCGCTGACGGAGATGCCCGGGTCGGAGTAGAAGCTCGCGTTCTCCGCGGCGAGGACCGCCCAGCGCACGTCCTCGGGGACGTCCTTCAACGGCATCGCCTGGCGCCGCACCCAGCCGGTACGGGCCATGGGGGTGCCGTCGGACCAGAAGTACACGTTGTCCTGCTGGGTGGCGAAGGTGTTGAGGTCCTCCGGTATGTCCGTGGCGGCGTAGGCGACGGTCAGCAGCATGCCGCTGAAGCCCACGGCCAGTCCCGCGGCCCCCAGCGACTGCCGCCAGGACGGCACCCAGCGCCGCCAGTCCGCACGGCCGGGGCGCGGGTACTGCGGACGCATCCGGCGGGCGAAAGGGGCGAAGGGCGCCAGCCGTGAGCCGGCGACGGCGGTGAATCTGGCCAGAACAGACGGCCTGGCCGCCTTGCGTCGGCCCCTTCTCCCCTGCTTCGGCTGCTCCTGCGGGCTGTCGAACGCGCCCGGCTCGGGCAGCCGCAGCTGCATGGTCTCGTCCGCCGGGGCAGGGGGCAGCTTCAACTGCATGGTGAGGTCGGACTCCCGCACCTCCTCCGCCCGCCCCTTCGCCGGGGCACGTCGACGGCGCGCGCGGCCCTCACCCTCGGAACCGGTCATGTTCTCCGGGTCGGTCACTGGCAGGCTCCCGCGCGCGGGCGGCCCCAGCGATGCGCGGCAACTGTTCGGCGGTGCGCGGCAACCTTCTGCGCGCGCACGGCGACTATGCGACCGGGAGACATGGCTCCCGGTCGACCAAGGACAGCGGTCATTACTGTCCCCCCTCCCCACTTGGCATCGCTCGTGTGGACGGTCACAGCCGCCACACCCGCGGCCGTGAGCCCCCTGTTCCCCCGGCCTTTCGGCCTCCACACAGCGACCACAAATTATCAGTCAGTTTCACAACTGCTTCTGTCAGTAGCGTGAAAATTTGGCCAGTGTGATCGACCAGCCAGAACCAAGGCCCCTTGCCGCCCCCCGGACGCCGGTTAGCCTGTGCCCATGCCTCGCTACGAGTACCGCTGCCGGACCTGCGGCGACACCTTCGAACTGAGCCGCCCGATGGCCGAGTCGTCCGCCCCCGCGGACTGCCCCGTGGGGCACTCCGACACGGTCAAACTTCTGTCGACGGTCGCCGTCGGAGGGTCGGCCGCCGCGTCCGCACCCGCGCCCCGGGCGGGCGGCGGCGGTGGCGGGTGCTGCGGTGGCGGCTGCTGCGGTTGATCAACACACTTCGATCAACGGCCACCGGACCGGGAACGTTCACCGGTCCCGCAGCCGGCCACGAACATTGACCAGTCTCTCAGTTCGCCCCCGGGCGTTCGCCGTTCCCTCAGGCTGTCTTCAGCTTCGCTCACCTAGCGTGCCCCCATGACAGCCATGCAAGCGGAGTCGATGAGCGGCGCGCCCCTGTGGATCACCGGTCTGATGGATCTGCTGGGGGCGCCGGGCGCGGGGCTCGCCGTCGCGCTGGAGAACCTCTTCCCGCCGATCCCCAGCGAGGTCATCCTTCCCCTCGCCGGCTTCGCCGCGAGCACCGGGCAGATGAGCCTGCCGGCCGCCCTGCTGTGGACCACCGCCGGCTCCGTCATCGGCGCCCTCGCCCTCTACGGCGTAGGCGCCCTCCTCGGCCGCGAACGCACGGTCGCCATCGCCGCCAGGCTGCCCCTGGTCAAGGTCGCGGACATCGACAAGACGGAGGCGTGGTTCCTCAGGCACGGCACCAAGGCGATCTTCTTCGGCCGCATGATCCCCGTCTTCCGCAGCCTCATTTCCGTCCCGGCCGGCGTAAAACGCATGCCCCTGCCCGTCTTCACCCTGCTCACCACCCTGGGCAGCGCCATCTGGAACACGGTCTTCGTCCTGGCCGGCTACTTCCTGGGCGCCAACTGGACAGAGGTGACGGCGATCGCCTCGACGTACTCGAAGATCGTCCTGGGCGGAGCGGCCGTGGCGGTCCTGGCCTTCGTCCTGGCCCGCTTCCTGGGAAGGGGCAGCTCTTCAGGGGCGCGGGGCGCCGACATATGCGGCTCCGCCGCGCGGGCCCGACAGGCCACGACGGACCCGCAGCCCGAAACGCACCGCACCCCCACCCCCTGACCGGCCCCCGAACCCAGCTCACCGCTCCCGCGCGGCCCGCAAGAACTCCCGAAGAATCCGTTCCCCGGCCACCACACCCCGCTCGGGCAGCGCACTCACCGCAGGCCCGACAAATCCCTCGTCCGCCAACTCCCCATGCCCGGGCCGCCAGGCCCGATCCGCGGCAAGCAACAGATCCGCGTCGAGCAACGAGTCGCCCGCGGCCAACGTCAACTCGGCCCCGGTTCTCCGCGCGACCTCACGCATCGCCGCACTCTTGGTCAACGGCTTCGGCACGGCGTAGAGCTTGCGCCCCTGGACGGACACGGTCCAGCCCCGGTTCTCGGCCCACACCGCGAGGTCCTTCACCCACTGATCGGGGAGCAACTCGCGCTCGACGACGAGATAGACGAACAGATCCTCCGCGACCCGGTGCTTGCGCAGCCACGCCGGGTCCGTCGTGGCCTCCAGATGGTCCCGCACCTCGGCGAGCGGCGCGCACTCCTCCGCGAGCCGGGCCGTGACCCGCTCGTGCCAGGCGTCGTCCGTGACGCCGTCCACCAGCAGATGCCCGCCGTTGGCGCAGATCGCGTACTTCGGCTCCGGCCCCGGCAGACTGATCCGCTGGTACTGCTTGCGCGTCCGGGTCGTCGTCGGCACGAACACCGCCGCGTCCCCCAGTTCGGCGAGCAACTGCGAGGCCGTCTCCGTCATGTACGACAGCGGCCTGCTCTCGTGCACCTCGACGGTGAGCAGCCGGGGCGCCCGCGCGTCCGGCATGGTCAGCGCGAGCGCGGCGGACGAGTAGATGAGCGTACGGTCGAGATCGCTCGCGACGAGAACCCTGGGACCCGGCATCAGACCGCCACCGCCTTGCCGTCGGCGCCGGTCGCGCCCCGCGTGTACTGCGGGTGGATCAACCCCACGCACGTGTACGGCAGTTCGGCCACCTCTTCCACCGGTACCCCTCTCTGTTCGGCGAGCAGACGTACGTGGTCGAGGTCCGCGCCCGCCCCGGCCCGCGCGAGGATCTTCCACGGTACCCGGCGCAACAGCACCCGAGTGGTCTCCCCGACACCGGGCTTGACCAGGTTCGCGTCGTGGATCCCGTACTCCTCGCTGATCCGCTCGACGGCCGCCCAGCCCTCCCAGGTGGGCGTGCGATCGGTGGCGAGCAGCTCCTTGGTACGGGCGTCGACGGCATCCGCGACGTCACCGAAGCGATGGGCGATGGCGTCCAGGAAGCCCACCGACACATCGACGCCGGCCAGTTCCCGGTAGAACTTGGCCCCGTGGAAGTCGTCGGGCCCGACGAGATCCGCGCGCAGCACGGTCCGCGATATCAGCCCGGAAACGGTCGAGTTGAGGCAGGCGGACGGAATCAGGAAGTCCTCCCGCGTTCCGTACGTCCGCACGCACGACCCCGGGTCGGCGAGCACGGCGATCTCCGGGTCGAACCCGGTGATGCCGTCGGACTCCTCGAACTCCAGGAGCGCGGCGGCGAGTTCACGGGTGATCGCGCCCTTGCCGGTCCACCCGTCGACGAACACGACGTCGGCGGGGTCGTGGTGAGCCGCCAGCCACCGCAGCGCGTTGGCGTCGATACCGCGTCCCCGCACGATCGACACCGCGTAGTGCGGCACCTCGACCCCGTGCCGGTACTGCGCCCACCGCCGCATCAGCACGCCCACCGGCGTCCCGGCCCGCGCCAACGACACGATGACGGGCCGCGGGGACCGCTCGGCCAACACGGTCTCGGTCACAACCCCCACGGCCAGCGCGATCCGCTCGGCGGAGGCTTCGAGCGCACTGTGGAAGAGGGCCTGGTACTGCTCACTCGGCTGGTACTCGACCGGCAGGGACTCCGCGTAGTGCGCGCCCCCACTCTGAATGGCCTCCTCCCGCTCCTCGGTCGGCGCCTCCAACGTCACCTCCGAGAGATCCCGCAACAGCCACCCCACCTCGTCGGGCGCATACGAGGAGAAGGCAGGACCGCGCAGGGGGTCGGGGAGCATGGAGGACCTTTCGGTGACGTGCGGGGTCGGGGACGCCGGGGCAGGCGGTTCGATGGTGGACGGCGGGGCGGGCTCGGGGGCGGCGTAGGGCGGCTCGTGGGCCTCGGCCGCCGGCGGGCGCGTGCCGCTCGGCACGGCGCCCGTCGAATCGGTGCCCGAACCGGTCGCCGAAGGCGCCGAACTCGTCCCGTACGGCGGCTCCGGTGCCGCGTCGGTCTGCGACGGCTCGTCCGTGCTGTCCGCCACGCGCTCTGCCCGGCGGTGTCCTTCCGCCGCCTCGGTCGGCTCGTTCACTCCGGTCGCCCCGAACCGCCGGCCCCCTTCTCCCGCCGCAGCGGCGCTCGGCCGAGACGGTGTGTCCCGGCGGTGCCGGACCGGGGGGACGTACGACGGGACGACGGCCACCAACACGCTCGGCGTGTGCGCGGCAAGGGTCGCCGGCAGGCCGTTCTCCGCGTGCAACGCGGGCGTATCCGCAGCCGAGTCGACGACGGCGACCACCACGTCGAACCCGCCGCCCGCCACGTTGTACGCGTACCGCTCCCCGGGCCCGTCCGCAGGGTCGTCGTGCGCGGGGAAGACGATGCGGCTGCGTATCGCGTAGCCGGGGTCGTCGACGGCGAGGACGGGTGACCGCGTGGTGGTGGAGAACCGTATCTCCAGCCCGTCCGTCGACTTCTCCAGCTCGCGCGCGAGCGCCAGCGGCGCGTACATCAGCTCCTCGAAGCCGAGCACGAGTACCCGGCGGGCACCCGGCGGCAAGGCCGCCGCGAGGCGCGCGGCCATACCGGGCAGTGCCCTCTCCAGACGCTCACGATGGGAGGGAGTGAAGCCGTGCCGCCCACCATCAGGCACGCCGTCCGGCCAGCCCAGCTCGACCCGGGTGACCTGCCCCGCCCGAACCGCGACCGCAGGCACCGCAGCCCCCTCGTACTCCGCGACGAGCGCCTGCCCCTTCTCCAGCACCCCCTCCGGCAGCCGCACGGTTCCCTTCGCCGCGGCCACCAGATCCACCCGCGCCCCGATCTCACGGGCGAACTCGGCCAGCCGCCCCTGGTCGGCGGCCGACCGCATGTCGACCAGCGCGACGACGACGTACCGCCCCCGCGGATACCGCTCGTGCAGCGCGCGGATGGTGTTGAGGACCGTGTTCCCGGTGGAGAACTCGTCGTCGACGAGCACCAGCGGCCCCCGCCCCGCGAGCAGCGTGGGGTCCTCCGGCAGGAGCAGATGCGAGGTCGCGTGGGAGTGGGACTCCTCGAAGCCG
This sequence comes from Streptomyces sp. NPDC057474, assembly GCF_042802555.1. NCBI lineage: Bacteria > Bacillati > Actinomycetota > Actinomycetes > Kitasatosporales > Streptomycetaceae > Streptomyces > Streptomyces sp. NPDC057474. The sequence goes on from NZ_JBHVDX010000236.1 coordinate 12,884, forward strand.
CCCGCCTGGTGGACGCCCTCGACCGGGCGCCGCGTGGAGTGGAGGTAGGGCGCCTCGCCCACCCCGTCCGCGACCGAGTGCCCGAGCCCGGTGGCCGTCTCGGCGTACCCGAGGACGACCGCGGTCCGCGCCCCGGCCGCCCCCAGCAGCTCCCGCACCCGTCGGCCCAGCGCGAACCCGTGCCCGTGCACGACGGCCGGCGACTGCGGCACGTGCTTGCCGAGGACGTTCGACACCAGCAGATGCGCCCGCTTGGGGTTGCGCCGCAGCGCGAGCCCCAGCAGCCCGTTCAGCTCCTCGTCCCCGACCAGTTCGACCCCGAGCCGCTCGCCCACCCAGGCCCCGGACCAGACCCCGCCGGACGGGTCGGACGTACCGGTCGCGCCAGACCTGTCGGTCGCGCCGGACGTACCGGTCGTCTCGTTCGCTGCGTTAGTCATCGATTCCTCAGTCGGTACCACGTGAATGCGGACGTCTGTCACAGGCGGGAGGTTCAGTCGGGCAGACCCGCGGCCAGCAGATCCACGAACCCGATGTCCTCGTTGGCGACGCCGAACACCTCGGCGCGCTGCAGCACCCTCTCCGCCCAGGCGCGATGCGGCTTGACCTCGTTCATCTTGTTGCGGGAGGCGGAACGCAGAACCCCGCCCCCGTTGCGGTCGGGCCGCACGATGTCCTGGGCGTCGCCGAACTCCTCGTGGCTGACCACGGACAGCGCGTGCACCGGCAGGACGTGCGAGGGATGGATGCAGGTCTTGCCGAGCAGCCCGTTGGCCTGGTCGAGGGAGATCTCGCGCAGCAGACCGTCCAGCGCGTGCTCGATGAGCGACTCGCGCAGCTCCCCGGCCCGGTTCGCCAGGAAGGGGCTGGTGCGCAGCTGCGGCTTGAACATGCGCTCCTGGACCCGGAAGTACTCCCACACCGGCCCGGTCACCGTGAACCCGGTGCCGTCGGCGCGCCCCAGTACGTTGACCACGTCCGCGATCACGGAGGCGACGATCTGGACGTCGTACGCGGTCATGTCGGGCGGTCGGCGCAGGGCGTAGGAGGAGCAGAAGTCGGTGACGCCGAGGCGCAGCGCGAGGACGCGGTCGCGGTACTTGTCGACGGTGTGGGCGATGCCCTGGAGTGCGTCTACGCGCGTCTCCCTGTACATCAGCTCGGGCGATTCGAGGACCGGCATTCCGAACAGCCGCCGCCCGCTCGCGGACTCGGCGGCGGTGAGCGCCTCCAGGAACGCGACGCCCCGCTCCTCGGTGAACTTCGGGAACACGAACCCGGACAGCAGCCGTACGGCCGGGCCGAAACGGCGTACGAGGTCGGGTATCTGCTCGGGGAAGCGGACTCTGATGAACAGCAGCGGAAGCTCGACGTCCGGCCGCCCGGCGAGGTCGGCGAACTGCCGGACGAGGTTCTCCTCGGCGCCCACGACCTCCGCGTCGTCGATGGAGTCCTCCAGGCACAGCACCATGGAGACCACGCCACGCCCGGCCTGCTTGACGATGTCGTCGGCCAGCCGCTCCCGGGTCGCCGGGCTGTAGAGCGTGGCGCCGAGCGCGGCGGCGAGCACGCGGGCCGGGGAGTCGGCGTCGAAGACTCCCGGCTCCCGGTAGAAGAGACGCTGACGCTCCTCAGGGGCGATGTGCCCGAAATGACGCATGTGATTCCCCCGTGTCTGCTGGGCGTCCGGTCACGATCGTGGCCGGTAATAGTACGTACAAATGTGTGACATCAGTTCCCGCCGGGCGTGAAGTTCTGGTAACCCGGCCATGTCGGGCGCTGGACGATTTCACTGACGATTCGCCGCCCCCGCGTTGTCGTGATCAGGACCGAGAGGGCAGGATGACCGCATGACGCACGCGATGCTGAAGGGGTCGAACGTCCCGATCGAAGCCACGGCGGTCCGCGCCGTGCTGCGCTGGGCGCCCGGGCAGGGCGCCCCGGTGGTCGACGCCTCGGCGCTGCTCCTCGGCCCCGACGGCCGCGTACGGTCCGACGAGGACTTCGTCTTCTACAACCAGCCACGCCACCCCTCGGGCAAGGTGTGGCGACTCGGCCAGAAGCGCGTGGCCGAAGGCCTCACCGACACGATCCAGACCGACCTGGCGGGTGTCGAGTCCGCCGTCAGCCAGATTCTTCTCGTGGCCTCCGCCGAGGACGTCTCCTTCGGCCGTGTACGGTCCCTGCGCATCCTGCTGTACGACGCCACCGTCGCCGACGCCGAACCGCTGGCGTACTTCGACGTCAAGCCCGAGACCGGCGAGGAGACCGCCCTGATCTGCGGTGAGCTCTACCGTCGCGGCGGCGGCTGGAAGTTCCGCGCCCTGGGCGAGGGCTACACCAACGGCCTACAGGGCCTCGCCACGGACTTCGGCATCTCGGTCGACGAGTCGGGGGGCGGGGCGGGCCCCGCGGCCCGCCCCCCCCCCCCCCCCCCCCGGGACGATACAAAAAAAACACCCCACCAAGACCACCTCCCGGCA